>JAURYZ010000098.1 GCA_030653635.1 Coriobacteriia bacterium
CCTCATGAGCGACACCCGCAGTGAGCTCCCCCATAGCGGCAAGTCTATCGGCCCGTATCAGCTGTTCGGTCAGAGCCTTGATCTCCGAGACATCCTCAAGGGTTATGACGGCACCCAAGATGCGACCGCCCACGGCGCGCATACGCGAGGTGGAGGCTTGCACATGCACCGTCCGGCCAACGCGAGTCACCATCGTCACCTCGCGAAGCGTGAGCGGAAGACGGCCCGCAAGTACCTTCTCGACGTCCTTTGACAGGCCCCCGTCATCGCGAAAGACCGCAGATATGGGACGCGGCACGATCTCATACTCCGACACACCCAAAAGGCGCTCGGCCGCCGGATTGATGGTCGTCACCGACCCGTCCGGTCCGACCGTCAGAACACCCGAGGTGATAGAGCGCAGGATCGATTGTGTGTAGTCTTGGATGTTGATTAGCTGAATCGCACGCTCTTCGAGCTTCTTGTACGCCTCTTCCAAACGCAAGCTGACCTGCCGAAGATCGGCGGTCTTGCGCTCTTCCATATCCCGAAGCGTCCCGAACAACGCGCCGATGGTAAAATACACGACAATCTCGAGCAGGTTGTCCACACCCTGCCCCCGCAAACCCCCAAGCGAGATGTAGGCGTGCAGCCCGAAAGGGACGGCCGCGCCGAACGCAGTGAGAAGCCCGCCGCGCTTTCCGAACACGAACGCCGCGTACAGGATTGGGATGTAGTACAGCCTGCGATACAGCAAATGAAGAACGCTCGCAGAGCCGACAGTCGTGGTGTATAGGTGAAGCGCGGTGACAGCCAAGAGCATTCCGGCGATGATCAAAGCCGCGCGATACCGAGCCGAGGAATGACCCTTAAGCGAGATCCGCTGGACAGGTCGACCCATTGACGTAGGGCTCATCGGCGTCTCCGTGCCCACGATGGGTCGATGCGGAGTTCCTCTCGATACTTCGCGACAGTGCGGCGGGCAACCGTCACGCCTTCGGCACTCAGAAGCTCGGCGAGTCGCTGATCTGAGTACGGCTTCTTGGGCTCCTCTTCGCTCACTAGTTCCTTGAGTCTTTGCTTGATGCTAGTCGAGGCAACATCCATCCCGGTCTTTGTTCGATATCCACCGCTGAAAAAGTGCTTCAGCTCGAACAGGCCATAGGGGGTCGCCATGTACTTTCCCGTGACCCCTCGGCTGATCGTGGACAGGTGCACCCCAATCTCCACCGCGACGTCTTCGAGGCGCAGGGGCCTAAGCGGCCCCTTGCCGTCAGCGAAGAAGTCCGCCTGCACGCCGATGATGATCTCGGTGATGCGACTGACTGTGTCCTTGCGCCTGTCGATGTTCTTGATGAAGCTCTCTGCGGCGCGGATCTTGTCTTTGAGATAACGTCTCGTCTCATCATCCGCCTTCGAACCCGACCGTAGCATCGAGCGATAGCGATGGCTCACACGAAGCGTTGGAACCGACTCGCTGTTTGGGATGATCAACCAGTCGTCGTCGAAACGCCGCAGCGTCACATCGGGAACGATGTAGCCGGGGGCAGGACCGGGCGAGAACGCCCCTGCGGGCCTCGGATTCAGCGTCCTTAGTATCTCGACGAGGCGTCTTATCTCATCCTCTTCTACGCGCAACACGCGCGCGATCTTCCTAAAGTGATTCGCAGCCACATCGTCGAGGTGGTCGCGGATGATGACTGAAAGCAGTGGCTCATCTAGGCCAAGGAACGTCATCTGGATGGCAAGTGCCTCAGCAAAAGTTCGGGCACCAACGCCCGGGGGGTCGAGCTGCTGTACGACACTGAGGGCCTGCTCGGCCACCTGGTTCGAAACGCCAGCGAGTTTCGCGATCTCGGCGCATAGCCCGACAAAAAACCCGTCATCATCAAGCGAGCCGATGATTGCGCGTGAGGCAATCCGGACCTCGTCGGCCAGGTCCATGTAGCCAATCTGCTCGTTCAGGTAGTCATTGAAGGTGACAATGCCTCCGACGAAGTCCTCTGTGTTCGCAGCCTCTTGATTCGGGTCGCGTGGAGCAGAGGTGTCGACGGAGTCCAGTTCATCGTACAAATCGAGCCATTCGTCCCAAGCGCGCTCTTCTTCGGCGCTTTCCGACTTCTCGTCAAGTGAGTTCTCGTCGTACTCATCGAGATCCGGCTCGTCGACCTCAAGCAGCGGGTTCTCGAGCAGCTCCGCCTCGACAAGGAGCTCCAAATCGGCGATTGGCATCGCAAGGATACTCAGGCCCTGGTAGACCTGGGGCGAAAGCGTAACTTTCTGTCTGAGTTCTGGCCTGTGGGTGAGCTCCATGGCGCACCTCCCGACCTCGTCGCCTTAACTCGTATGGCGGGCCGCGGCGCGGCCCCTAGCAAACTATATACCACTCTTGGGACAGTTCCTGCACTTCACGGACACACTAGTCGTGGAGGTTTGGTGAAGCTAGGGAGCCAACGGGAGTTCCTCGGCAGCAGCCGCACCCGGTGCGCGTTGAACGACCACAATCGCACAGATTACTAGCACTCCCCCCATGAGCTGCATGAAGGTGAAGCTCTCTCCAAACAAGAGGTAGGCAGCCAGGCCCGCAATCACAGGCTCGACCGTTGAGGTAACGACGGCCTTGGTCGCATCTATGTGATGCAGGGCTGTGAGGAAGGCTGCGAACGGGACGATGGTCGAAAACACCGCCATGTACAAGACTACTGCCAGTCCCGCCGGGTGAACAAGAAGCGCAAGAACGCTACCAAGGCCGCCAAGGTAGACGAGCCAGAACGCGGATGCGAACAACAGCCCCCAGGTCAGAAGTGTCCACGGGGTGTAGTGTGATGACGCGAACTTGCCCATGATCGAGTAAGAGGCAAAGAACACGGCGGCGGCCAGACCCCAAGCGACGCCAACTGCCGAGGCGCGCAGTCCCTGCCCTCCGATCGCGCCGACGACCATGGCGCAGCCAGTGATTGAGATGGCTACGCCAAGCGGAAGAACCCACGTAAAGCGTTCGCCAAGCACAAGCACCGAGAATACGAGAACGATCACCGGAGCCAGATACTCGAGCAATATGGCTGTCGCGACATTGGTGTGGGAAATCGCCTGAAAGTAGGTGACGTGAACGCCGGCCAAACCGACGATACCGAACGCCGCGAGAAAGGGCAGGCTGCGCAGCGGGACACGAAGCTCAGTTCGTCGGAACATCGCCATGTAAGCGAGCAGCAGTACAGCAGCCACCAGCGCCCGAGCCCCAGCCAAGACGACTGGGTCGACCGCGATACCGGGCGGAGGCACTGGCCATGTGGAGGTCAGCGCATCTAGCGGGCTGAACAACCACTTGGCCGAAAGCCCGCCAGTCGCCCAGCACAGCGCTGCGAGCAGCGCTAGGGCGTAGCCTCTCCACACATCGGTGCGCAGGCGCTCAGGCAAGGCCGGCATCGATCTCCTCGGCGGTCTTGCTCAATTGGTATTCGTCGAGCGGCTCTAGGTGCGCGATGACATCGACGACCTGGTCGAAACGCTCACACAATGCTCGCTCCACGGCTTCGGCAACCTGGTGCCCGTCCTCGACCGTCATATTTGCGTCGACTTGGATGTGAAGGTCGACGTAGACCTCGGACTCGGAGCCCCTGGTGCGCACGTGGTGCACTCCAAGCACGCCCCCCACTTCACGAGCCGCTGAACAGACGTCACTGGCCGGTATGCGTGCGCTGTCCGACAAGGTCCCGTTTGCCTGCCTGAACACCCCCAACGCCGTGTAGGCTATCGCAACGCTGACCGCCACGGCGATCAAAGGATCGGCAATCGGAAAGCCAAGCTTGACGGCGACCAGACCGATGATGACGCCGAGGCTCACCAGCACATCGCTCCCAGTATGGCTCGCGTCCGCAATGAGGATCTCGCTGCCGAGGTTGCGGCCGACACGTCGCTCGTAGGTAGTGACGCCGATGTTGATCGCGAGCGTCCCGATCATGATCACGAACGAGATGACCCCCACCTGGGCGGGCTCGCCTGGATGCAGAAGACTCTGGATGGCGCTGCTGCCCACACGGTACGCGGCAAGCGCCAGCATGGCTCC
>JAURYZ010000116.1 GCA_030653635.1 Coriobacteriia bacterium
TCATTCCGCGATACCGATTAATATAGCAAGACGCCCGGGCGATGGGTTGTCACGACAGGGCAGGTGGACATGTACGATTCATTCCCATATTCGTATGCGGACTATTTCGCGTTCCTAGGAGCGGTCGGTCTGTTGCTGGCCAGTACCAACGCCTTGTCGCTCAAGCAGCTCATCAAGACCGGTAAGCAATGGAACTGGTTGATCGCGGCCACTATTCTGGCGGCGACCTCGATCATCGCACAAGTGGCCGCGATCGGTCTGGGCGCCAGTCATCTCATCATCATCACTCAAGGCGGTCTGCTTGTCCTAGCGTGTCTGGCGGCTGTTGGGTTCTCCCTTGCTGACAGGGAAGAGGGCAGGTCTTGGGCGGGGATTGAGTACCTGTCGCCAGCTCTTCTGGTCGCCGGCGTGTGGGCCACCATTGTCATTGGGATGCTCGCGTTGGGACTGGTCCTTGGCCGATGGGTCTTGGCGGGCAGCGTGGCTTTCGCATTCATGCTTCTGGCGCGCAGGCTGTTGCTTGAGGACCGACCTGCACATTCACATCCCGGCTACCGCATCGCCGCCGCCGGCACCGTGATCTGGGCCCTGAGCGAAGCGGGGACGCAGCTTGTTCTTGGTACGGGTGCCCAAGCGCAGTTCATGCCCGGGCTTATGATATTTGGATCAGTCGGTGCCGCGTTTTGGGCCGGTGGACTCGGGCGCTGCGTCGGTCGGATTACCACCTCATGGGCGCGCGAGGATACGAGCGGCTTCAGGACGAGGGTGCAGGGTCTGCTCATCACCCTTCTGGTCGGAGGGCTGTTGACCGGATTCGTGCTTGCTGAGACCCTCGGCGGGCTCGGGGAACAACATGTCGTAGACGAGCTTGATCAACGCGCGCACAGCGCCGCCGCCGCTATGGATGCCGAGAACGTCGGCTCTATCCGCGGCACATCGGCAGACGAGCTCTCCCCGGAGTTCTCGGACGTTCAGAAGGTCCTCGATGCCACCCTTCATGCCAACCCCGACCTGAGCTACACGTACATCATGCGCAGCGTTTCAGGGCGAGCTGTGTTCTTGGCCGAGGCGGTGCGGTCAGGCGAAACCCCGTCGCCGCCCGGCACAGTGTATGCCGAGGCCACACCTGAGTTGCTCGACAGCCTTCAGTCTGGGAAGCCATTGATCGAGGGCCCGACGACCGATCAGTGGGGCACATGGTATAGCGCGATTCGCCCGATTGTGGACACGGACACTGGAGAAGTGGTTGGACATCTCGGGATGGATTTGCCAGCCGCAACGGTCGCCGCGAGTCGGATGAAATACCGCTTGGCGGGACTTGCGCTGTCACTCGCGGTCGCCGCGCTTGTTATCGGGTTTTACGTGGTCGTGCAGATGACACGCGCCTCAGCCTCCGTGCTTAGCGGCTCGGAAGCCCGATTCCGCAGTCTGTTCGAGCACGCGCCTGACGCGATTATGGTCGCTTCCATCGAGGACAAGCGTCTGCTCGCTGTCAACCCACGTGCCGCCGAATGGCTAGCCGCGCCTGCTCAAGACATCGTCGGACAGCCGCTGAAGCGCTTTGCCCACTGTCAGCGGAACTGCGAGTGCGACCGCTGCATCAAGGACTCCGATGCGATCCTGGCCAATGGCAGCGTCCTGCGAGCTCTCGACGGCTCTGAGAGAAACGTCGAGTTCACCACACTCGAGACCGAGTACGACGGAGTCCCAGCGTTGGTCATATTCGCCCACGATGTCTCACTTCGCTCCAAGATCGAACAGGCCGTGACCGCACATGCGGAGTTCAACTCGCTCGTGACCGACATTTCTCGCAGGTTCGTCGACGCCACTCCAGAGACCGTCGACACCGAGATCGAGAGTGCCTTGGCACGCATCGGGGCCTACTCAGATGTCGACAGGGTGTACGTCTTTAAGTTCTCCGATTACCAGCACATGACCAACACCCACGAGTGGGTGGGGGATGGTGTTCCGAGCAGACGTGGGATCTTCCAGGAGTCCGCGACAGACGGCTACCCGTTCCTGACCTCTCGGATACTAGGAAAGCGCGAAGTGTACCTTCCCGACGTCGCATCCGATCCTGAACTCGAAACCGAAGAGCGGCTCGCGCTGCAAGCCGCCGGTATCCGCTCGATGCTCGTGGTCCCCATCTCCATTTTCGGGACCGTCGTCGGGATGCTCGGTTTCGACTCGTTGCGCGCTCAGAAGGACTGGAGCGCCGAGAGAATCGCATTGTTACGCATGGTCGCTGACATCATCGGCTCCTCTCTGCGTCGCAGCGAGGCCGAGAGCGAGCTCATGACCCTGTCGCAGGCCATCGGACAAAGCCCCGTTGCCGTCATGATCACGGATCGCAACGGCGATATCGAGTACGTGAACCCCACATTCACGCGCACTACGGGCTACACGCTCGAGGAGTCTCGAGGGCAAAATCCCCGCATTCTCAAGTCAGGATTGAGCGAGGACGAGACGTACAAGGACCTGTGGTCACATATCTTAGCCGGCGAAGTTTGGACCGGCGAGTTCGTCAACAAGCGCAAGGATGGAACTCCCTACTGGGCGCGCGCCACGATTTCGGCCATGCGCACCGCTGTGGGCGAGATAACGCATTTCATTGGCGTTCAAGAAGATGTCACCGAGGCCCAGGAGGCGCAGGAAGCGCTCAAGACCGCCAAGATACAGGCGGAATCCTCCAACCGCGCGAAAAGCGAGTTCCTCGCCACAATGAGTCATGAGATCCGGACGCCAATGAATGCGATCATCGGGATGTCCGAGCTACTCCAAGACACAGAGCTCACCCGTCAGCAGGCCCGCTATGTCGATGTGTTCAGGCGTGCGGGCGAGTCGCTGCTAGGGCTTATCAACTCGATTCTGGACCTTTCCAAGATCGAAGCGGACCGGCTCGAGATGGAGCACATCCCGTTCGATCTGGCCGATATTACCGAGACAGCGGCTTCGGTCATCGGTGTCCAGGCCTCCGAGAAGGGCCTCGAGCTCCTTTATCGCATCAAGCCCGGCACGCCGACGAATCTGGCCGGCGACCCCGAGCGCCTTCGTCAGGTCTTCATCAACCTGCTCGGGAATGCCGTCAAGTTCACCGAAATCGGGCAAGTTTTGCTCTCTATCGAGCAGCAGTCCGGTGGTACCGACGGGAACCTCCTGATCGCTGTTTCCGATACCGGGGTTGGCATACCCGAAGACAAGATAGACGCTGTGTTCGAGAGCTTCTCGCAGGCGGATGCTTCTACCACGAGACGCTATGGCGGAACCGGCCTTGGACTTACGATCTCTAGGCGTCTGGTCGAGCTCATGGGCGGCCGCATGTGGGTCGAGAGTGTCGTGGGCGAGGGAACCACGTTTTACATGGAGATACCGTTCTTGGTTTCGCAAGACGAGACTAAGGACGTGCCGCGCGAGGCGCCCATGTCCCTGGCGGGCAACCGGGTTCTCATCGTCGACGACAATGAGACCAACCGCTTTATTTTGCGCGAGGTGCTCACCGCGTGGGGTATGAGGACATCCGATGCACCTGACGGCCGGGCAGGGCTTGAGGCCGTGCGCTTCGCCGCGAGAGGCAATGATCCCTATGACGTGATGATCCTTGATCACCAGATGCCCTATATGGACGGCTATGAGCTCCTGGAGCAGGTCCGCGCAGACAAGTCCATCAGTCGCACGCCGGCCATCATGCTCTCATCCGATGCTCACGGGCGTGATCAGGCGCGAGCCGCACGATTGAATCTCATCGACTACCTGTTCAAGCCGGTGCGTAGGCACGAACTCGCGGAATCGCTGCAAGAGGCGCTCAGAAGCGAGTGGCGCGAGCCTGAGCCAGTGAAGAGTGTCGCTGCACAGGAGCTCACGCGGCCGCTCAGGGTCCTTCTCGTTGAGGATTCCGAGGATAACCGCTTCTTGGTGCAATCCTATCTGGAAAAGACCGCCCATGTCGTTGAAGAGGCCTTCGACGGACAGCAGGCAATAGACGCAGTGCTGAGTGCCGAGACCCCCTACGATCTGGTGCTCATGGATATGCAGATGCCCGTCAAGGATGGTCTTACCGCCACACGCGAGATCCGTCAATGGGAAGCGGCCAACGGACTTGAGCCGACCGCTATCGTGGCTCTCAGTGCCTTCGCGCTAAAAGAGGAGCACGACCGTAGCATGGATGCCGGGTGCGACGCACACTTGACCAAACCCATCAAGAAGAGAGAGCTACTCAAGGCTCTCGCAGAGTATTCGAGGAGTGAGTCACATGTCTGCTAACGCAACGATCGCCTACGTAGACGAGAGCCTCGAGAGTCTCATCCCGAGATATCTTGCTCGCCGTGCTGCGGATGTCGAAGCGCTTCGACACGCGATGCAGCAAGGCGCATTCGAGGAGGCAAAAGTCATTGGACACCGGCTCAAGGGTTCGGGCGGCGGCTACGGGTTCGATCCGATCACTGATATCGGAGCCACGATTGAGCGCGCAGCGAACGAGTCCGATAAGGTTACACTCAGCGCGGCGACCGAAGAACTCGAGGAGTATCTCGTCAAGGTCGAAGTGGTCTTCGTCGACGAAGAAGAGTAGGGGACCTGGGCTCTCGCGATGTCCGCTCGGACACTCGAGACGAATCGGTAGGAGGAGCGAGATGGGTGAGGCAGTAACGGTTCTGAGCATCGATGACGACGTGGAAGTCACCGAGATGATCTCTGTGATGCTTGGCCTTGAGGGTTTCGAGGTCGCCACCGCGCATTCTGTGTTCGAAGGGATGAAGGCACTTGCAGATACACTTCCCGATGTCGTGCTGCTCGATGTCATGATGCCCAGGGTCGACGGCATGCAGTTCTGTGCGGCACTGCGCGACAGTAATGAGACCGCGCAGATACCCGTGATATTCGTGAGTGCTCTGGGTGGCCAGAAGGATTTGGAGGCGGCCAAAGCCGCCGGGGCAGTGGGCTATGTCACCAAGCCGCTGTCCTCGGCCACTCTTGTGACGGCGATCAACGCTGCACTATCGGCCGAACCTCGGGTTTAGGCTCGGGTGTAGGGCGTCAGCGCCGCAGGTTACGCCAACAACGTTGGACGGTAACGTGTCAGAGGTGTCGTGTACGATAGGTCCACTATGAAGGGCTTCGTTCCAACACCATCATCGACCGTGGATTCCATGGTCCAGCTCCTATTCGGCAATCAGCCGCCGTGCCGCGCTGACCGCGTTCTGGATCCGGGGTCCGGCACTGGCGCGTTCGTGGAAGGCATCCTTCGCTGGTGCTCCATGAACCAACGTCCTGTACCCCGAATCACGGCTGTGGACTCCGATCCGGCGCACATCGCGGTGTTGCAGCGGAAGTTCGGCAACAACCCAAATGTCGAAATCCGCGGGGAGGACTTCCTCACGGGAGAACGTCGCACCTATGAGTACGTCGTGGGAAACCC
>JAURYZ010000121.1 GCA_030653635.1 Coriobacteriia bacterium
CGCTCGGTCTGCTCGCGAATCAGCTTCTCGAGAATGGTGGTCTTTCCCGAGTCGCCCTTACCCACGACCGACACAACAGGTATGCCGGTACCCGCTGACATCCTAGAAGCAGCCCAGATCGCAGTTGTGGACCTTGATGCCCACGGAATCAGCTGCCGCACCGGCGACCTTGTAAGGCACGCCGGAGTCCTCGGCGAGTTTGCGAAGCACGGGACAGGTGACTTTGTTGTCGTGAGACTTGGCTTTCACGGCCTCAACCAGCTCAGGCGTGATCTGCTCAGCCCAGCGAGGATCGATCTCTTTGGCGCCACTCATAGCGGTATCCCTTCGTCGATGTCCAATCGCATGCACGCGACTGACGTGCCAGCAGGAAACAAGCCGTCGCCTTCGGGCAGAACCATGAAGCAGTTGCCCTGGTGCGCGGCGGTAAGTAGTGCCGAGGACTGGCTGCCGGAAAGCGCGACGGACATGCCGTCGTTTCCGGCCGACAGTCGTGCTCGCAGGTAGTACCGGCGGTCTTGCTTCTTCTTGACGTCGTGGGTAAGCGTCGCCTCGACCATCGGACGGTCGAGCGTGGCCAGGCCCTGCATCTTGCGAAGCGCGGGTCGCACGAATATCTCAAAGCCGACATACGTGCTCGTGGGGTTGCCCGGCAGCCCAAAGAACGGCACGCCGTCAATCGAGCCCATCGTCTGCGGATTGCCCGGACGCATCTTGACCTTGCAGTACGTGAGTTCGCCCAGCTCCTCGAGCACGGGTTTGACGTAGTCGAAGTCGCCTACGGACACTCCCCCGCTCGTGACGATGAAATCCGACTCACGAGCCGCACGCAGAAACGCTTCGCGCGTGGCGTCGAGGTCGTCGGGCACGATCGGAAAGCGCAGTGGTATGCCGCCCGCCGCGAGAACCTGCGCGGCTATCGAGTAGCTGTTCGAGTTGCGGATCTTGCCCGGCCCCGGGATCTCGGCCACCTCGACCAGTTCGCTTCCTGTTGAGACGATCGCAACGCGCGGCCTGCGATACACCGCGACCTGCGCGTGGCCGGTGGACGCGAGTAGCCCCACTGCGGCTGAACCGAGCATCTCACCTGCGCTGATGACGACAGCGCCGGCGCACACCTCCTCGGCACGTTTGCGGATGTGCTCGCCTAAGGCGGGCTCGATGGCGAATGCGACTTGGGAGCCTGTGCCCCCGTCGCCTGAGACCGGCTCGGTCCTCTCCACCATGACCACGCTGTCAGCGCCCGGAGGCACCGGCGCACCGGTCATGATGCGGGCCGCCTCGCCCGGGCCTACGGGAGTCTCGCTCCAGTCCCCGGCGCCGATGTGCGATATGACGCTGAGCACGACGGGAGTCTCAGCCGTCGCGCCTGCCAGGTCGGCGGCACGCACCGCGAAGCCATCCATCGCGGAGTTGTCGAACGGAGCCACGTCGATGTCGGACACGGCATCCTCGGCAAGCACGCGGCCCATGCACTGAAGCAGCTCAACGCGCTCGGCGGGCATGCGCTCGATACGTGCGAGCAGTAGCTCGCGCGCTTGCTCGACGGTCATGGTTTCGGTCATGTGAGCTCATCTCCAGGCTCAGAAGTATCCGAGACGATCACGCGCTCGGGCCGCGTATACACGACGAGCTTTCCGCCGCGCGCGTAACCCACGAGCGTGATGCCCAGATCGGTGGCGATGTCGGCCGCCAGGTCGGTGACCGCTGTTCGCGAGACCACGATGGGCACGCGCGCCTTGGCGGCCTTGACAGCCATCTCGTAACTGATGCGACCCGTGGTGAGCAGCACCGCGTCATCGGTCGGTATGCGATCAAGAAACGCCCTGCCGAGGAGCTTGTCAAGTGCGTTGTGGCGACCGACGTCCTCACGCACGAGCACGACGCCGCCCTCGCGGCCGAGTGCGCACGCGTGCGTGCCACCAGAGTCGCGGTATTGCTCGGCGCCGCGGGCCATCTGGCCCATCATCTCGTAGAGCGGCTCGCTCTCGATGGTCATGGTCGAGGTCACGGGAGCGAGTCCGCGGGCATGACCCACGCTTGAAAACGTGATGCCCTTGCCGCAGCCACTAGTGACGTAGCGTGTCTTGTATACAAGGTCGTCGGGCACCGACTCAGTCGTGGTGACGTAGACCATGCCGCGCTTGCGATCGGCCTCGATGCAGGTGAGCTGGTCACGGTCGAGCAGCAAACCTTCGGAGACCATGAAGCCGACGGCCATCTCTTCAAGATCGGCCGGGGTCGCCTGAACCGTGGCCACCTCGACGTCGTTCATGTAGATGGTGATCGGCCGCTCGACGGGCATGCCTCGCACCCGGCGCGTACCGACCTCGACCACCTGGAGGCGCACGGGCACCTCATCGCGGGTCTGGAGCACCTCGGTCGTGCCACCCTCGGAAGCCGCACGGACCTCAGCGAGCTCCTCGGGCGTGTTGACGTTCACGAGACTGCGAAGCTCAGGGTCGGCTCCGCGCAGCGCCTCGAGAGGGACTTCCACGACCGTAAGCGAGGGGAACATCGCCACAAGCCTACGCCGCCCGGTCTCGATCACGGCACGTGCTGCCGGTAGACAGGTTGCGGTGCGGTAGAGCGCAAGCAACGGCTCCGGCCCGGCGGGACCGACGGGAATGACGACATCAGCGTCGTCGCGCAGCTCCCACAAGGCGGTGACTATGCCCGGCTCGAGCCAGGGCATGTCAGCCGCGACCGCGAGCACCCACTCGTCGGGGGCCTGTGCCAACGCGGTGACAAGGCCGCCGATCGGACCTTGGTACGCAACCTCGTCGGTCAGTATCACGACACTGTCGGGCAGGCCTGCGCTCTCAAGAGCCTCGGGGCGGTTGGTGACGATCACAGCATGCGCGCACACGGACAACACCGCCTCGGTCGCACGGACCACGAGCGGTTCGCCGTCGACATCGAGCAGCGTCTTGTCGACACCCATGCGCATCGAACGACCGCCCGCGAGAACAGCTGCGGTTATGGGAAGCAGGTGCGATCGATCCGAACGACTCAACGGGCACGCCTTTCTCCGAATAGATAGGCTCACATCATACCGTGTAGGGTATACCAACGTCCCATGATGACAACTACCTCACCCTGTCCGTGACCCTGTCTGCACCTGTCTCACCCGAACTGCGGTCGCCTTGAACAGCACGCCGAGCCGGGAGCTTTCTGCAAGCCCCATCTCCTGAAACGACGTGCGTGAGACGGTCGCGGCGATAAGCGCGCCGCCGAGTTGCAGCGTGAGTCGCATGGTGGCGCCGCGCGGGTCGATGCCGTCGACCGTGGCATCCAAGCGGTTGCGTGCCGAGCTTAGGAACGGCTGCTCGTCGGGCGCGAGCAAGATCACGTCCTCGGGTGGAATCGAAACGAGCACGGCACGCCCTGGCTCGATGTCGCCCACCGCCGCGATCTCGATCACGCCAACGCCGATGCTCATCATCCCGCCCGAAGAGCTCAGCACGCGCCCAGATAGCGGCATCTCCACGCCCAGGAATCGGGCGGTCCAGTCATCGTCGGGCAGGCTCATAACCTGGGTCATGGGGCCGAAGCTCACGATGCGCCCCTCGTTCATGATAGCCACGTCGTCAGCCACCATCGCGGCCTCGTCATGGTCGTGCGTGACCCACACCACAGTCATATCTTCCTGCCGAAGAATGCTCGCGAACTCAGCCGTGAGCCGCCGCTTGAGTAGCGGATCGAGCGAGGAGAGCGGCTCGTCGAGCAGCAATACGCGTGGGGCGAGCACGAGTGCGCGAGCGAGCGCCACACGCTGGGCCTCACCTCCCGACAGCGTGGCGGCCGAGCGGGTCGCCATGTCCGCGAGTCCCACACGAGCCAACGTGTCTTGCACGCGACGGTCGCGCTCGCCCGCGGCCACGGCGCGCAGCTTGAGCCCGTAGGCGACGTTCGTGGCGACCGTGCCTTTGATGAGGTACGGCCGCTGAAACACCGCCGCCATCGCGAGGCGTGCGGTGCGATCACGCGCCGTGACGGGAGTGCCGTCCAGAAGCACGGTTCCCGCATCCGGCCTTTCAAGCAGGCCGAGGAGAGAAAGCAGCGTCGACTTACCCGAACCTGATGGGCCGAGCAGCGCGAGGGTCTTGCCGGCCGCGACCGCAAGCGTATCGACATCGAGCGAGAAGCCGGTGCGGAAGCTGCGGCGCAGATTGCGCGCCTCTAGAGCCATACCTGCGCTCATCTGCCGCCTCCCTCATACTTCTCGGCCGACGTCTGCACGCTCGTGAGCAGCAGGTTGACGGCGAATACGATGCCTACGAGTATCCCCGCGAGTGCCAGCGCCGGGCCGTAGCGACCCATGCGCGTGAACTGGACGATCGCGGTGGTCATCACGCGCGTATCTCCGGCGAGGTTTCCGCCCACCATCTGGCTCGCGCCGACCTCGGAGATGATGGCGCCGAATCCGGCGGCCACAGCGGCCAAAAGCCCCATACGAGCCTCGCGGATCGTGAGCATCATCTCGCGAAAACGCGACGCCCCCAAGGAGCGCGCCTGCAGACGCAACTCCCTGGGAACGGCGGAAACAGCGGCGCCCGTGACGGCCGCGATAACGGGCAGGGCGATGATGAGCTGGGCTACGATCATCGCTGACTGCGAGTACAGCAGGCCCATCCCACCCAGCGGCCCGCGACGCGACAGCGTCATCGCCACCAGCAGGCCGACCGCAACCGGTGGCAGCCCCATACCTGTGTTCGCGAATACGAGGGCGACCGTGCGGCTGACCGAGCGGGTGGTGCCAAGGTAGTACCCGATCGGAATCCCGATCGACAACGCGATGATCGTTGCCAGACCCGAAACCCGGAGCGAGACCAACGCAATTGCCCACACGTCGAG
>JAURYZ010000128.1 GCA_030653635.1 Coriobacteriia bacterium
GCACCGATGCCGTTCTGGTCAGGTCGAGAATCTCCTCACGAGCTCGTTGCCTGTCTCACCCTACGGCGCCAGCCAGTCGATGAACGCGACCGCCACGAATCCAGGTGCTTGGTGATGCCACGAGACCCTTGCTGTCGCACCGCTGCTGAAGCCGAAGGGCGAGTACGCTCAATGAAATCGTATGGTGTGTTTGCTGACGCCGCGCTGATCGCCGAGCTCACCCGCCGCGCTTTCGCCACGCAGTGCGAGCTCTATGGCGTTACCGATCTGCCCCCGATGGCGGACACCGCGCGAACCATACTCGATGCTATGGAGCGCGGGGTGGTGCTCGTCGCGACCCTCGACGACCACATCGTCGGGTCTGTGCGTGGCGAGATGCTCGACGGCGTGTGCCTGGTCGGCCGACTTGTAGTCGAGCCCGAATGGCAAGGCGCAGGAATCGGCCGCTCCCTCGCCTGTGAGATCGAGATGCGCTTCCCGAAAGCCGCCCGCTTTTAGATCTTCACCGGGCACCTGAGCGCCGGACCCCTGCACCTTTATGAATCGCTCGGCTACGTTCGAGAACGCGAACAGCAGGTCGCTGATGAGGTCACGCTCGTGTTCCTCGGCAAGAATGCTCGTTGATTGCGCACATGTCATGCCGGCTCGTCATCATATCACTGCTTCGGGGTACCATACGCACATGCCTGCCTACCTGATCTGGCCTACAATCGCGATGACCCTGGCTTTCGCCTTCTACACGCTCGGTGTGTGGGCGGAGAGGCTTGTGCGCGACCTGCGCGGGTGGCACGTGATCGCATTTTGGCTGGGGCTGAGCTTTGATGCCTACGGCACGTATCTCATGGAACAGATGACCACGGGCGGCATGAATAGCGGCTGGTTCCATACGCTTACGGGCTTTAGCGCATTCGCGCTCATGGCATTGCATGCGGGGTGGGCGACCTGGGTCGTGCTGCGGGGAAGCGCTACTCAGCGCGCGAGTTTCCACCGATACAGCGTTGCCGTGTGGACCCTTTGGCTCGTGCCCTACTTGGGCGGCATGATAGCCGGCATGATGACCAGCGCGTGGAAGTAGCAGATGAAGAACCGTCGTTTGCTCATTATGTTCGCCATCGTGCTCGTGGATATGCTCTCGTTCTCGATAGTCCTGCCACTGCTCCCCTATCTGGCGGGCGACCTGAGTGCGAGCGCCGCTCAGATCAGCCTGATTGGCGCGGCATTCGGAATGGGATTCATTCTGGGGCCGGTGACCGGGGGCCTGCTTTCGGGCATCAGCTTTGCACTCCCCGCCTGGGTGGGCGCCGGACTGGCACTGACCAATGCACTCGTGGTGATCTTCTTGCTGCCCGAATCGCTCAGCGCCCACGACAAGTCCCGCTTGCGGGATCGGCCAGGCGGCGTGTCTTGGACCCGCGGGGTTTGGCCGAGGCATTCTCGCACAAACGCGTGGGGCCGCTTTTGGCCATGCGCACCGCGACTGGTCTCGGTTTCGCGATCTTTGAGACGAGCTTCGCGCGCATTCCGGCGCCGGTAATCGCCGGCGCGCTTTGATTATGGCGACCAAACGACCCTAGAAGCTCTTCCGGTGCATGATGTTGGTCATGGTCCGGAGCTTGCCCACATGCTGCTGGCGGATCTTGTCCAGCTCGCCACGCCGTGACGGATCGAGCAGGATCTCCACGTACTCCACCAGCTCGGAGGGCTTGAACGGCTTCGTGAGATACTCAGCGCCGCCCTCCTCAAGTGTACTCAACTGCTGGTCCATGTCACCGATCGCAGACAGGAATATGAACGGGATCTTCTTGGTCTTGGGGTCTGCAGCCAGTCGTCGCTGCACCTCACGGCCGTCCATCCTGGGCATCATGATGTCGCACACGATGAGGTCCGGTGGATTCAGCGCGATTCTGTCGAGTGCCTCCTCGCCGTTGTACGCCGGCGTGACATCATAGCCACGGGCGCTAAGCGCAGCGGTCACGAGTTTGACGATCGACGGCTCGTCATCAACCGCGAGGATCCTCTTAGCCATCAGTGCATCCCTTCACTCATGAATTCGCGAGTATCTCGGCGACCATATCGCCAAGTTCGCTGGGCTTGAACGGCTTGCATACATACTTCACCGCGCCGCGGCTCAGTCCTGCTGTCTGCTCATACTCCTGGCTTTTCGCCGATAGCATCGCCACCGGAATATCCGAGGTCGCGGGGTCGGCCTTGAGCAGCTCAAGTGCCTGAAGCCCAGTCATCATCGGCATCATCACGTCCATGAGGATAAGATCCGGGTGCTCCTCTTGCGCCAGGGCAATCCCTCGGGGACCATCCTCGGCCTCGAAAATCTCGTGATCGCGGCACCGCAATGAGAACGCCACGAGCTTCCTGATGTGCGGCTCGTCGTCAACGACGAGAATGCGCGCCACGCTACCTCTTCCCTTCAAGGACCGACTCGACGCGCGCGGCCAGTTCCTCGGCAGAAAAGGGTTTGCTCACGGCCTCGGCAGCAAGCGACAGGATGTCGATCCGGTCGTGATCCATGCGATGTGCGGTCATGACGACAATTGGTATGTCCTTGGTCGCGTCGTGACTCTTGACCTCTTGGATGACCTGATAGCCGTCCATGATGGGCATCTTGAGATCGAGCAAGATGAGATCGGGCTTGCGCTGCTCAACGGCTTTCATCGCCTCGCGTCCATCGAATGCTTGAACCACCGCGAAGCCTTTGGCGCGGAGTGTGCGACTGAGCGCGTCCACGATGTGCCGATCGTCATCGACGATGAGCACGAGCGGGGATGCCTTGGCGCCGATCAGATTGTCGACGATCTTGACCAGCCGCGACTTGTCGATGGGCTTTTCCAGGTAGTCGGCTGCGCCATGGCGCAGGCTCTTGCCCTCGTCGGTGACGATAGACAGCACCACGACAGGCGCATCGGCGGTATTTGGGTCGTCTTTGAGCAGCTGCAGCAGCTCAAAGCCATCGCCCTCATCGAGCATGACGTCCAAAGTGATCAAGACGGGCCTGACCTTAGCCGCCGCTGCGCGAGCCTCCGCCGAGGAGTGCGCCTTGATCACATCGTAACCACGCTTGCGCAGGTAGGTCTCCACCAGATCCGCGATATCGGGGTCGTGATCGATCACGAGCACTGTGCCGGTCCCGGGCTTTAGGGGGCCTTCGACCGCAGGTGTCCTCACTAGGTCGTCCGGCGCCACACAGAGGCTAAATGCGAAGGTGCTACCTTGGCCCTCGCTGCTCTTGACCCAGATCTCGCCGCCGTGAATATCGATGACGCTCTTGCAGATCGACAATCCTAGTCCGGTTCCGCCGATCTCGCGGGTGAGCGAGGAGTCAACGCGAAAGAACTTGGTGAACAACTGGCGTTGATCCTCTTCGGAAATGCCGATTCCTGAGTCTGTGACCTCGACGTGGACCTTGTCGCCGCGCCGTTTGACCGCGACTTTGACAGCGCCGCCACCCGGGGAGTACTTGATGGCGTTGCTCACGAGGTTCATCATGACCTGCCCCACCCTGTCGCGGTCACCCGCAACTCGTGGCAAATCGTCGGCCACTTCGGCAGAGAGCGCTACATCCGACTGGTTCGCGTAGGTGCGGAAGGTGTCGAGCACGCCCTGCACGATTTCCGGCAGCTCCAGCGGCTCGGGCTTGAGGTGCACGCGCCCGGACTCCATGCGCGAGATGTCGAGCAAGTCGTTGATGAGTTCGACCAGGCGGTCGGAGTTCTCCTGTACGATCTGGAGGAACTCACGCTGAATATCGTTGATCTCTCCCGCCTCACCGTCGAC
>JAURYZ010000139.1 GCA_030653635.1 Coriobacteriia bacterium
TGCCGAGCAGCGTTTGGCGGAGGTCGACTTGGCATGGAAGCCCGAATGGGCGGTCAGCGTTGTCATCGCGAGCGGTGGGTACCCGGGCGAGTACAAGGCTGGCAAGATGATCTTAGGTGTGGAGCGCGCCGCGGTGATCCCCGGCGTGACGGTGTACCACGCTGGAACGACGCTCACTGGTGATGGCACACTACTGACCGCCGGCGGACGCGTGCTGAACGTGACGGCACTCGGGGCTTCGTTCGCCGAGGCGCGTCAGCGGGCCTACGACGCCGTGGACTGCATCACATGGGAGAGCATGTTCTTCCGCACCGACATAGGCGCGAAGGCCCAGCGCGGCCGGGATGCCTGGAAGGCCTAGGGACGAATGCTCGCTGAACGTCTTTTGACAACTCAGGTCCGACGCTCAAACAATGAGTACCTGAAGCTGAGTCCCGCTGATGCGCGCACGCTGCCCGGTCCGGTTCAAGGCCGCAAGTACATGCTCTACGTGCACATACCGTTTTGCACAAGGTTGTGCCCGTACTGCTCGTTCAATCGCTTCCCGTTTTCTGAGGCGCGTGCTCTGCCGTACTTTGCGAGCCTGAAGCGCGAGCTGCAGATGGTGGCAGATCTGGGCTACGACTTCGACTCGATGTACATCGGTGGCGGTACGCCGACAGTCATGATTGACGAGCTTACCGACATCATCGATCGCGCCAAGTCGCTCTTCTCGATCCGCGAGGTCAGCTGCGAGTCCAACCCCGATCACCTAGTGCCCTCGATCCTGGAGCCGCTCGTGGACCGCGTGCAGCGGTTCAGCGTGGGCGTCCAATCATTTAACGACGTGCTTCTGGGGCAGATGGATCGTCTCGACAAGTACGGATCTGGCGAGGAGATCCTCGGCAGGCTCAAAGACGTCGCGGGGACGTTCCACTCGCTTAACGTGGACATGATCTTTAACTTCCCGAGCCAGACACCGGAGATGCTCGCGCGGGATGTGGCGATGCTTTCTGAGTCGGGCTGCAACCAGACGACCTTCTACCCGCTCATGGCCTCGCCAGTGGTGCGCGAATCGCTCAAGCGCAGCGTCGGTGAGGTCACCTACGGCCGCGAGTTCGAGCTCTACAAGGTGCTCGATTCGAGACTCTCGTCCAAGTTCTCGCCGGCCAGCGCGTGGACGTTCTCGCGCACCGGTGGCGGCATGATCGACGAGTACATAGTCGACTACGAGGATTACGTCGGTATCGGTTCGGGCGCGTTCTCGTTTCTGGACGGCACACTTTGGGTCAACACGTTCTCGCTTCGCGAGTACAGCCGCCGGCTTGGCGAAGGTCTGTGCGGAGCGGTTGCGAATCGGACGTTCTCAAAGCGCGAGCGCATGCGCTATCGCTTCATGATGGGCCTGTTCGGACTTGAGCTCGACAAACGCGCGTTCGCGCAGAGTTTCGGTGTGAGCGTCGAGCGGGGTTTGCCGCTCGAGATGGCGTTCATGCGATCGGTCGGAGCCTTCGATATCAACGACGCCACGCGTGCCACACTCACCCCCAAGGGGCGCTACCTTTTAGTCGTGATGATGCGCGAGTTCTTCATCGGCGTGAACGGGGTGCGCGATCAGGCCAGGAGCAATCTACCCGACGATGAGCGCCAGCTCATCTTTGGCGATGGGACCACAGTCTGCGATACCGCTACAATGTCCAAGCAAGATGCCGAGGATACGACCGCGTAACCACTCGACGCTTCTGGAGGAGATCATGGCCGACACGCCATTGGTAGGAATCATCATGGGTAGCAAGTCCGACCTTGAGGTCATGCAGCAATGCGCCGACCAGCTCGAAGAGTTCGGCGTCGGCTACGAGATCTTGGTTGCCAGCGCGCATCGCAATCCCGACCGAGTCCACGAGTGGGCGAGCACGGCTCCCGCACGCGGCATCAAGGTCATCGTCGCCGCTGCCGGCAAGGCCGCGCATCTTGGCGGCGTTGTTGCCGCTTTCACGCCACTGCCAGTAATCACCGTCCCGATGAAGACGTCAGACCTGGGCGGTCTGGACTCGCTGCTTTCCATGGTGCAGATGCCCACCGGGGTGCCGGTCGCCTGTGTTGCCATAAACGGCGCCCGGAATGCAGCGATCCTAGCCACCCAGATACTGGGAACAAGCATGCCCGAGCATCGCGAGACTGTGGTCGAATACAAGCGCTCGATGGCCGATTCGTAGGGCCAATAGCCGGCGACCTGTTGCATCGCGCTGCAACGTCGATAGTGCTCTGTGACGCTTAGACGGGGGGATCATGCGCCGCTCGGACGGATTTACGTTGGTTGAACTCATGGTCGTGGTATTGATCATCGGAGTTCTCATAGCGATCGCAGTACCCGTGATGAACAGCTCTCGCGAGAAGGCCAAGCGCAGCACCTGTTTTGCGAACCAGCGCATCATCGAAGGCGCCTGCCAGACCTGGTCTGCGGACAAAGGCGAGATGCTGCCCGATCTGGAGGGCGTCGTGACCGGCGGTCACCCACTCGTCGGGCCGTATATCCTGCTCAAGCCCCCCATCTGCCCGTCAGCGACGCAGCCTGCGGATGTCATGACGGCCGACGTCGCTCACGGTGCCTACGAACTGAACGACGAAGGCACCGTCCTTGGCTGCGGCCAGGGATCTCCGGCGCACGGTTACTACAGCGACTGAGTCGGCATTGCACCCGTTCTATCCTCGGCCATAATGGATGGTGTCGTGCTCGCGTTGCATATTCGCATCGCGTAAGCCCCGCCTGCCGAGGAGAACCGAATGAGCCCGTATGAAGACATCCGTGTTGAAGGCCACCTCATCGACTCGGGCATCATGTCCGCGATCATGGATGCGGTGGTCGAACTTGAGGGTGAGTTCGAGACGCTCTCATTTGACGTGGGTCGCACCAATAACGATGTTTCAATCGCTCTGCTGCGCATAAAGGCGCCGTCCGAGGAGCGCCTCGACGAGATACTTCACATCATCCAAGAGCACGGAGCCGTGCCAGTCGACCCGAGCGACGCCGATCTTGCTCCCGCTCCTGCCGACGGCGTGCTGCCGGATAGGTTCTACTCCACCACCAATCTCCAGACGTGGATACGCATCGGTGGAAAATGGGTCGCGGTTCAGGGTGTCGAGATGGATCTGGGCGTATGCGTGGACCTGGCGACCGGAACCGCGCGATCGGTGCCGATGGCCGAGGTGCGCGCCGGGGACATTTGCGTGGTCGGTCACAAGGGCTTGAGGATCAAGCCACAAGAACGTCCGCGGGATAGGCAGGCGTTCGAGTTCATGAATTCCGCCGTGTCCAGCGAGAAGCCCAAGGCTCAAGTCGTGGCCGAAGTAGCGCGTCTACTGCGTGAGACGCGAAAGGCGGGCAAGGGAACCATCGTGGTGGCGGGACCCGCCGTGGTGCACACCGGAGCCGCCTCACATCTAGCCAGACTCGTGCGTCTTGGATACGTCGACGTGCTCTTCGGCGGCAACGCAGTGGCAGTTCACGACATCGAGAGCTCGCTTTTTGGGACATCTTTGGGTGTCTCGATGACGGAGGGGACCCCGACTCTGGGCGGTCACGAGCATCATCTGCGGGCCATCAACACGATCCGCAGTTGCGGTTCGATCGCCGCGGCGGTGGAGCAGGGCGTGCTCACGAGTGGCCTCATGCATACGCTTGTCGACACCGGCACACCTTTCGTGCTCGCCGGCTCGATTAGGGATGACGGGCCGTTGCCAGACGTCATCACAGACGTCATCGAAGCCCAGAACACCATGCGCACCTACTGCAGGACCGCGGGTACATGCCTGATGCTCTCCACGATGTTGCATTCAATCGCCACCGGGAACATGCTCCCC
>JAURYZ010000144.1 GCA_030653635.1 Coriobacteriia bacterium
CATCAGCGGACGTTTGGCCGGATCGCGATCTCCGCCGCAACCGAATACCGTGATGACACGACCAGTCACCACCGAACGTACCGCGCGAATCGCCTTATCAAGGCTGTCAGGCGTGTGTGCATAGTCTACGTACACGGCAAAGGCTTGACCGACATCGATTCGCTCGAGTCTGCCCGGCACCTGGGGCGCGGCGTTAAGCCCGGCAACCACGGTTTCAAGCCCGACTCCAAGGCAGAGCGCACAACCAGCGGCGACGAGCGCGTTGCTGACGTTGAAGAGGCCAGCAAGCGGTAGCTCGACCCACGCGTCACCATCAGGCGTTCGCAGCATGAATCCGGTGCCCGTAGCCGTCATTTCCAGTTCCTCGGCACGAATCGTGGCCTTTGGGCATAAACCGACGGTGAGGGCTCCATCGAGTTCGGCTGCAAGGCCTGCACCCAAAGGGTCGTCGATATTGATGACCGCGTCCCTAACCTCGAGGTCGGTAAACAGTCTCTTCTTGACCGAGAAGTATTCCTCGATGGTGTGGTGATAGTCGAGGTGGTCCTGCGTCAGGTTCGTGAACGCAGCGACAGCGAACTGCACGGCCTCGACTCGATGTAGATCGATGGCATGCGAGGAGACCTCCATGGCCACTGAACCCACGCCTGCATCGACCATTTCTGCCAGCAGGCGTTGCAGATCGAGTGACTCCGGGGTCGTGCGAGCGGCTGGGACCCGAGTATCGCCGATGCGGGTCTCCACAGTGCCAATCACGCCGGTGGTTCGCCCCGCGGCCCGCATCACGCTGTCGAGTATGTATGTGGTGGTTGTCTTTCCGTTGGTCCCGGTGATCCCGATCACGTCGAGCTGGCTGCTCGGAGTATTGAATAGTCGGGATGAAGCTTGCGCCAACGCAATACGGGTGTTCTCGACCAAGATCAACGGCACAGGACCAAGCCCGTCGATCGGTCGTTGAGCGACAACAGCGACAGCTCCGCGGCTCACGGCATCATGCGCAAAGTCGTGTCCATCATGAACAAAACCAGGTATGCAAAAGAAGACGTCACCGGGCACGACTGCGTCAGAGCGATATGCGACTCCCGAGACCACGAGCCGGGCGCCTTTGAGCACGTCAAAACTACCACTCATAAGCTGTCGTATTCCCTGCTTCCACACCCTGATCACCCGTTAATGACGGTTGATGTTAGCATGCGCCACTTCCCAGCTCTACGGCTTGGAAACGGCTGTTGCCGTCTCGTCGCCAGAGGACAAGGTGGTGGGTGGAATCTTGAGGTGCGACACGCTGAATGCCGCTAGTTTCGAGAAGACGGGAGCAGCGACAACGCCTCCGTATATTGCATTGCTTGGTTCGTCGAGGCTCACGATAATCAGGACCTGTGCATCGTCTGCCGGTAGGAACCCAGAGAAAGACGCGACATACTTCCCAGCGGCATATCCCCGACCGTCGGTACGCGCCTTTTGCGCGGTACCGGTTTTGCCGGCCACAGCGTAACCCTTGACCGCCGCTTCCGATCCGGTGCCCTCAGTGATGACTGCCTTCAGTACTTCACGAGTGGTCTTCGCGGCGCTCTCAGAAATCGCGCGTACCTTAGGCCAACTCAGCGAAGCGCCCGGGTCGTCGGGCATATCGAGCATGAAGTGCGGGGTTGGAAGCTCCCCTGAACCCGCGATCGCCGATAGGGCGCGAGCTAGCTGAACCGTCGTCATCGAGATTCCCTGCCCGAAAGGCACCGTCCCGATTGTGGAAGCCGACCATTTGTCGGTGGG
This sequence comes from Coriobacteriia bacterium, assembly GCA_030653635.1. Lineage (GTDB taxonomy): Bacteria > Actinomycetota > Coriobacteriia > Anaerosomatales > JAHIQC01 > JAHIQC01. The sequence goes on from JAURYZ010000144.1 coordinate 1,771, forward strand.
AGGAAGCCAGCCTTTCCCTTCGCCTGGAAAGTCGATGCCTGTCTTCTCGGTCAACCCTAGCTTGTTGAAGTAGTCGTAGAGCCCCTGAGGACCGAGAGCTATACCGAGCTTCACCGCGCCAACATTGCTAGAGTTCGTGACGATCTGGGTGAGCGACCAGTTCACGGTCCCGCGATCATGCGACTCACCGATGGTGCGCCCACCGATCTTGAGACTCGGCGGAAGTGAGAACATGCTTTCCGGGGTGAATAGGCCCTTGTCGATGACGGCCGCGGCCGTAAGCGACTTGACAGTCGATCCTGGTTCATAGGTGTCTGTGATCGCGCGATTTCGCAGGGCCTCAGCTTCGGCTTTGCCATAGTCGTTCGGATTGAACCCAGGTGTTGAAGCCATGGCGTAGATTTCGCCGTTACGGGGATCCATCACGATGATGGTGCCGCTCTTGGCACTCCACTTCTCCACCGCAGCCGCAAGCTCGACCTGCGCTTGGTATTGGATGTCCTTGTCGATGGTGAGCACGATGTTCTGGCCATCGACGGGGTCCTCGGACTTCATGACTCCGCCTGGGATCGGTCGCCCGAACGGATCGCGCTCGGCCAAGACGACTCCCGGTTCGCCCGCCAGCAGGTCGTCATAGTACTTCTCAATACCGGCTAGCCCCTGGTCATCGACGCCGACGAAACCCAGCACCTGACACGCAAGCTCGCCGGACGGGTATGTCCGACGGGAGTCCTCGAGAAAGTCGATGCCCTTGATGTCGAGTTTCTCGAGGGCAACTGCACGTTCCATGTCGACTTTGCGCGCGATGTAGACGAAACCCGTGTCCTTGCGCAGCTTCGCCTCATAGCCCGCCGCGTCCCCGCCAAGCACGCTCGCAATCGCAACAGCAGCGCCTACAGGATCCTCGACAGCATGTGGGGTCGCGTACACGGTGCGCGCCTCCATGCTCACGGCCAAGGGTTCACCTTCGCGGTCGAGGATCGAGCCTCTACGCGGCGCCAAGGTAATGTCGCGCGTGCGCTGCTGGGTAGCGCGTGCCGCGAATGCCGGTGCGGCGACGACTTGGAGATACACGAGACGCGCCGAAACGGCAAGAAACGCCAGCGTAAAGGCTATGAGAAGAAACGAGAAGCGGCCTGCCCGCGCCGCCTTTTTGCGTCCCTTGCTCATTTGTCCTCCCACACCATCGGTCCTGCCCTCATCTAGCACTCGCTAGCCCGGCGTCACCGACAAGTAGGATCTCTGCCTCGCCCGCGGCCATCTGCATGACGGAAGCGAGCATACCCGCCAATCCACCCGAACCGCCAGAACCAATATCTGCCCACGAGACCCGGGTTTCGGCCCCAACGACGGGATTGGGTGCCCTGACGCTCTTTGGAGCGACGACAGCCGCAGGTAGCGTCATATACTCGGCCGCAGGAGCTGCGGTCATCTTTAGCGACTCGCCAGCGATACCTTCAATGCGTGATGGCGTCGCCAACGTGCTCTTGTCGACCTCCAGCAACTCGCCCGCGAGACGCTGAGCCTTGATGTCACTCACGAGCCGGCCCGCCTCCATGGCGGTCTCAGCCGCGCGTGCAGACAACATGACCTGTCCCAGACCGAACAAAGTCAGCCCAATCATCACGACACAGGCGAGATTGAAGACTTCCCTATACCTTTGGTCGTTGCGTGCCCTCGACTCAGTGCGGGGCTTTGGCGCAGTAGCGGGCTCTTTGACCAGGCGAAGGCGAGGGCGGACAGGGACCTTGTCGCGACGCATGTCAACCGCGGGTAGTCCCATTCCGCCCTCCTTCCTTCACTTCGGCGCCGCAAGGGCGCCCTCATTTCACCTATAGCCGCTCTGCAACACGCATCTTTGCGCTGCGTGCACGCAAATTGAGCTCAATCTCCTCGGCGCCCGGAGTTATCGGCCGACGAGTGATTACTTGGAGTACCGGCATCACACCACACGTACATATTGGAAGCTCGGGTGGACAGGTGCATCCGGACGAGAGTCGCGCAAATGCTTGCTTCACGATGCGATCTTCGAGGGAGTGATAACTGATGACGCAGATGCGACCCTTTGGAGCCAACCA
>JAURYZ010000158.1 GCA_030653635.1 Coriobacteriia bacterium
GCCCGCAGATCACCGCCGAGGTCGATCAGGCGGCGGCAGCGAGCTACGGCTTGAACGCGGCCATGGTCGCCGGCACGATCCGGGGCTACGTCGCCGAGCAAAGCGCCGGGGTCACCATGATCGATGGCCGTGAGACCAAGCTCAACTACATCACGGCGCTTACGAACGTCACCTCCGCTAAGGACATCGCGGCTCGCCCGCTCACAACACCGCTCGGGGACGAAGTCACAATAGGCGATGTCGCGCACGTCGAGGAGACCGCCACGGCAGTCTCGGTGCTGACACGTGACAGCATGCAGTACGCAGGTGTCTCCGGCTCGATCACCGACCGTGACACGAGTTCCGTCATCACAGCCGTCGAGGACAAGATCGCCGCTCTCGATCTGCCTGAAGGCGTCGAGGTCGAGGTCGGCGGCGTGGCTCAGATGATGAGCGAGAGCTTCACGCAGCTTGGCATCGCCATGCTCGTCGCGGTTGCTGCGGTCTACCTGGTCATGGTGCTCACATTCGGCGAGGCCATTGCCCCGCTCGCGATCATGTTCTCGTTGCCGCTCGCGGTCATCGGCGGCCTTATCGGCCTGCTGATTGCCGGGCTGCCGCTCGACATGCCAGCCATGATCGGCTCGCTCATGCTCATCGGCATCGTCACCACCAACGCCATCATGTTCGTCGAGAGGGTGCACCAGCGCCTCGCAGACGGTCTGACGCGCCGCGAAGCCCTGCTCGACGCCGGAGCCAACCGAATGCGCCCGATCCTCATGACCGCGCTCACCACCATCATCGCGCTCGTGCCTATGGCCAGCGGCTTTAAGGCAGGCGCGCTCATGTCCCAGTCGCTTGCGATCGTCGTGGTCGGTGGCCTGACCACCTCGACTCTGCTCACGCTTATCGTCGTGCCGGTCATCTACGATCTGCTCGAGTCGCTAAAGGAGCGCATCATCGGCTCCAGCCGCACGATTGCAGCACCCTTGTCCGCCGAGGAGTAGCCAAGCGCCCTGGGGCTCCTTTGCAGGTTGCCCCGGGGGTGCGCGGCGAATACTATACGTGGGACGCCAAAGGCTGCGGCTCGTGCTGCCGGCCGCACCGCGGGGAGACTGATGACGGGTTTTGAGCTCTACCTCAAGCGCAATGCCGGCAAGTTCGATCGCTATCTGGCGACGTTCTTCACAGACGGTACCCACCCCGATATGGGCCGCTATCTCTACGATCTCGTAGCCGATTTCACCGCCAATGCGGGCAAGCGCCACCGCCCGCTTATTTGCCTGCTCGCCTGTGAGGCTGTAGGTGGCGATCCGGAAAAGGCGCGGCCTTCCGCGGCGGCGATCGAGCATTTCCACACGGCGGCGCTGATCCACGACGATATCGAGGATTCGTCTCTCACGCGACGCGACGAGCCGTGCCTGCACATCCGCGAGGGCGAGGGCCTGGCGATCAACGCCGGCGACTTGGCGCTCGCCTTGGTCTGCGGCACCGTCGTCGACGATCCGGGCCTGGATGACCCCATCAAGCTTCGGGTCCTAGCCGAGCTCGTGGCCATGACCACCCGCACCATCGAAGGGCAAGCACTCGATATCGGCTGGGCGCGGGATGACCGCTTCGACCTGTCGATCGAGGACTACCTCGTCATGGCCAAGCATAAGACCGCGTTTTACTCGGGCGGAGTCCCCCTGGCGGTCGGGGCTATCATCGGCGGTGGCACCGAGGAGCAGATCGAGGCGATGCGCGGGTTTGGCATGGCCGCGGGTCTTGCGTTCCAGATCCAAGACGACGTGCTCAACCTCGTGGGCACGCGGGAGTCCACCAAGAAGGACTTCCGCAGCGACATCACCGAAGGCAAGCGCACGCTCGTGGCCATCCACGCGCTGCAGAACTCCTCGGCAAGCGATAGGTTGCTCGAACTTCTGTCCGGGCGAACGACCGAGTCCGCGCTTCTGGATGAGGCTGTCGCGATCATGCAGGCGGCTGGCTCGATCGAGTTCGCCAATGAGTATGCGACCGCGCTCGTGGTCGAGGCGAAGCACTCGCTGGACGCGGCGCTGCCGCCCAGCAAGGCCAAGAAGCTGCTTGAGTCCATGGCGGACTTCTTTGTGAAGCGGAGCTCATAGGGGGCGTAGGGGGCACGGACTGGGCGTCGGTGCCGCTATGCCAACATACATGATATAGTCATCCCAGATTGTATGTTCGTTATGTTTGGGAGGCGTCGTGTCCGCTGATCGCGTCAGGTCCACGTCCTACACGTCCGCAGTCAAACGACTCGGGCAGATTGAGGGCGACAGCAACCTGAGTGCCGAATTCGTGCGACGGATCGGTGCGGTTCTCGACGAGGTTCCCGAGTTGTCCTCCTATCGCTGGGAGCTCGTACTCGCCATGGAGAGCGTCCTTTGTGCCACAGACGCCGCCCAAGCGATGGCAGGTGGTCCGGCGGCAGTGGTCGCAGAGGTCGCCCGGGAGAATGTGGTGCGGGCCTCTGCCCGTCGGCGCGTGTTCGACGAGCCCATGATGGAGGCCGACATGGCGGCACGGGCCCTCGGTTCACGCTCGGTCAACCTCAGCCAGTACGCGAGCCTTCGTCGCCGCCGAGGCGAACTTCTCGGCTTGCCGGTCGCGAATCACTACCTGTTTCCCGCGTTCCAGATCGATGCCGATCGCCGCTGCGTGGTGCCTGTGGTTGCCCAGGTGAACCGGTTGCTTGGCGCCGCACAGGATCCGTGGGGGGTGGCATCGTGGTGGTTCTCGGACAATGCACGTCTTGGCGGTGCTCGTCCGGCCGATCTGGCCCAGGACGACAGTAGGGCCGCAGACGTTGATTGCGCCGCTCACGCTGTTTTCGCTCCGGTCGGCTGAGACGCTCGTGGGCCGGTACCCCCCGCCGGAGCAAGCGCCGCACCGGCCCAAAATATCAGTCCTGCTTGTCGGCACGTCTCTCTTTCGCGTGCACTCGGCGCGATTCGAGCCGACCGAGTTCAATCCCACCGACCCCGACTCGCTAGAGGCGGGCGGCGGCGGGCGCTTCGACAGCCCGGGCGGCGAGCCACCATATCTGTACGCCGCCCGCTCGTCGGAGACCGCCATCGCTGAGGCGCTGCTGCGCGACCTGCCTTTCGATGCTCGTGGCGCTCGGGAGCTGCCAGCGGCTGCGATCGCTGCCCGCAGTCTCTCGCGGCTTGAAGTGACCGGGGATCTGTCCTTGGTCGCGCTCCACGGCGCGGGGCTTGCCAAGGTCGGTCAGGACACGTGGCTCGTGCACTCGGATGCTGGCGAGTACTTGCAGACCCGCGAGTGGGGTCGAGCTATTCTGTCGTGGAATTCGCAGGCGCACGGGCTTGAGTGGCGGCCACGTCACGACGACGATGGTTTGTCGATGTGCCTCTACCAGGATCGGGCCGCAGGCCGGCTGAAGACCATCTCGACGCTTCCGCTGTGGGAAGGCGAGGGACTCGCGCTGGCTCGTGCGGCGCTACTGTCCTTTGGGGTCGCCTCGTCTGTGGGTCGATGCGACATTTGACATGACATACTTGGTGGCATAAAGGGTGCATTGCATGTGACATTCCAGCAATGGATATTGAGGGTGAATTGCAATGGTCGGAACGCGATCTTTAGAGACCCCCATCCACAGCGTGCTTGAGAGTTCGCCGCTCAACATCGATGAGCTCAGGGCATGGCTGGGATTCACGCAGAGCGAATTGGGGGCGATCGTCGGTCGTGATCGGCGTTCAGTTGCACGTTGGGCGCGAACGGATGATACCAGGACTTC
>JAURYZ010000165.1 GCA_030653635.1 Coriobacteriia bacterium
GCTATTGCTCTCGATTGGCGGCTTTTCGCCGCAGTTTCTCCTCGGCGGGTTCGTCATATTGGGGACGGCAGTCATTAGGCTCGCATACTTCAACACCTTCGGCATGGCGGATAGTTCTACCTATCGAGGCCTCGCGCTCGACAACAACGTGATCATCCTCGTGGCATTCTTTGCGCTGCGGCCGGTGCTCGATCCACCGGTGTTCTTGATAGTGCTATTTGGGCTTTTGATGCTACTGGCCACATTGAACGTGGCGCCGATCAAGACGCCGAAGTTCGGCGGCAACTGGTATTTCGCGATCATTGGCTACGCGGTCGCGATGAGTGCTCTTTACTCATGGCAGTTGATCAACCTAACGTCCTAGAGTGGGGGAGTCGACAACAGCATGAGATTTCGCCCCCTCGCTATCGCCGTATCGCTGTTGCTCGCGGCTATGGGCGGCCCGCAGTCTGCCGCTAACGCTCAGGTTCCCGCACCGCTGCCCCAGGCACCGCAAGCCCTGGCAGTGACAATCACGCCGATCCATGGTGCAGACCGGATCTCGACGGCGATCGAATGTTCCAAGCATGCGTTCAGTACCCAGCTCTCGCTCGATTCCGAGGGCTATCGGACAGTTGTGCTCGCGACCGGGTGGGACTGGCCCGATGCGCTCGGGGCCGCTTCGCTTGCCGGGGCAGTCGACGGACCCGTGCTGCTCACCAATAGTCAGTTCATGCCCACGCGTGTCGCGGCAGAGATAGTGCGCCTCGGGGCCGATCGGGTGATCGTTGTTGGAGGCCAGACCGCGGTCTTTCAGGCGGTGGCCGACACCTGCCTCGATATTCCCGGCGTCACCACGGTAGAGCGGCTCTCAGGGCCCGACAGGTATGCGACCTCAGTTGCGATCGCCGATCGCGTGATCGGTCTTTTGGGTGACAAGTACACAGGCGGAGCGTTCTTTGCCACGGGACGCGCCTTCCCTGATGCTTTGGGCGCTTCCCCCATAGCGGCTGCAAACGGGTACCCGATCTATCTCGTGCCGCCTGCATCCACTCTGCGCACCGACATCGCGGCATCACTCAAATCGCACGAGGTGACCACACCGGTGCTTCTGGGCGGGACAACTGCGATCGGCACTAGCATGGCGGACAGTATCCGGTCGATCACCGGTGTCGTGCCCGTGCGGCTCTCTGGGTCGACGCGCTACGAGACTGCTATCAGCGTCGCGGACTGGGCAGTGATCACCCAGGCAATGCGCTGGGACAAAGCGGCTATCGCCACGGGACTCGACTTCCCCGACGCGATCAGCGGCGCGGTTCTGCAGGGACGCACCCGCTCGGTCCTGCTGCTCACGGACCCGCAAGCGCTCAGTCCCGCAGTCGAGCAGGCACTGGACTTGCACCGCGAGGCGATCTTTGAGGTCAGGTTCCTCGGCGGGGAATATGTCCTTACCAACGAATTGCGCGAACAAGTGATCGCAGTTCTGGCGAAGCTGTAACACGGCGCACGGCCGCGTTCCTACATTCAACAGCCCGGTTCCCCGGGGTGACCGCAGCAGCTTTGCAACCTCACGATCTTCGTACCTGAGTTGCGCAGCAGCTGTTTGATCTTGCGAGCGATCGGCATCTCGAGGCGCAGGTTTGCCATGAACGCGTCAGGTGATGGCTTTGCCGAGGAGCACATACGGGACCTTTCTTGGGGCAGGTCGTTTCGGTTGGACGTTTGTGTAAAGCGGCAGGCTAGCTGCCTTACGCGTCAGTATGAGGCCCAGATGATCGCCTCGCTGTACCCGGGATGGATGCCTGGGATTTCACGCAGCGTCTCTGCTGTGGCTCCGCACTTGATCGCGACGGCCAAAGCCCAGATAAGGTCGCTCGCAGTCGGTCCCGCGATGTGCGCACCTATGAGACGGTCATCTCCAGACGAGAAGATCAGCTTGACCAGCCCATCGCGCTCGTCGTCAACGACCGCAGCACCCATGTACTCAAAGCTGGTGGTTCCGACTCGGTATGCCAGGCCCGCAGCTGCGGCCGTGTGCTCGGTCATACCCACCTGTGCGAGCTGTGGATCTGTGAAGCATGTCGTTGGCAGCACAGTGCAGTCGACCGCTACCGGAGTCCCGGAGTCTATTGAACTGGCGACGGTGCGTCCCTCGTAAGAGGCGACAGGGGTCTGCATAAGACCCCCCGCAGCGTCTCCGGCGGCCCAGACGCGCGGATTGGTGGTGCGCAGGTGTCCGTCTACGACTATGTGCCCACGTGCATCCACGTTGATACCTGCGACGTCCAGGCCAAGGCCATCGATCACAGGCGCTCGACCGACAGCCAGAAGGACGCGCTCGAAATGCCCAGTATGCTCCACCCCGTTCTCTGAGAAATGAGCGGTCAGGGTGCTTAGCGAGCCTTCGATTCCGGTCAAACGGCAATCGTTGGCAAAGTGCACGCCGCGGCGCTTGAGGCGATTGAGCGCGATGGCCGAGGTGTCCGCATCGAGCATCTCCAGTGGGCGAGGAGCGCTCGTGATCAGCGTGACCCGCGTGCCGAACGACGAGTAGATCGCCGCGAATTCCATCCCAATGAAGCCGCCGCCCACGATTAGAAGCGACGCCGGTGGCGCCGGATATCCAAGTGCGTCGTCGCTGGTGTCTGCGAGTTCTGCGCCTGGGATTGGCAAAACCACGCTGCGAGATCCCGTCGCGACGATCACGTGATCGGGAGTAAATCGCTGCGAGTCGCACTCGATCTCGTCCGGCGACACGAACTGTGCGTTGGCCTTGATGAGGCGCACGCCCGCCTTGGCCAAGATATTCTCCTGGTCGCCCGCGTAGGTCTCCTGCGAGTGCCATTTCCAAGCGAGAACCGCCTGCCAGTCGTAGGCCGAATCGCACACCCCGAGGCCAAAGGTCTCAGCAGCCGCCGACTCCCTGCGCAAGCGTGCGGCGTGATACAGCGCCTTTTTAGGCATGCATCCATGCCACAGGCAGGTCCCTCCGATCTTGCCGCCATCTGCGAGTGTGACGTCCCAACCTAACGCCGAAAGAGATCGGGCCGCGCCTTGACCCGCCGCGCCCGAACCCAAAACAAATACAGAACCTTTCACCGCCACGAGCACCTCCCTGTTAGACTGACTCGCTGTGATTATCTCCGTGGACAGAGTGACGAAAACCTTCGGCGAACGAGTTCTGTTCTCCGAGGTTAGTTTGCGTGTCGGTGCGCGCGATCGTTTGGCCCTAGTTGGGCCCAACGGCGCGGGCAAAACAACGCTGCTCGAGATCATCGCGGGCAAGCAGACCGCCGACGACGGTACCGTCTCGTTCGCCAAGGGCGCAGTCGTGGGATATCTGCGCCAGGAAGCCATCGAGATGCATGGCCGCACCGTCATTCAAGAAGCCCTAGCATCTGCCGAGGAGCTTACCGACCTGACGCTCCGTCTGGCTCTTCTGGAGTCCGAACTCGGTCAGACCGAGCCAGGTGCTGAGCAGGACCGCCTTGTGGCCGAGTACGGTCGCCTCCGCGAGCGCTTCGAGCACGCCGGTGGCTACTCGATTGAGGCCGACGCACGCTCGGTGCTGTTCGGTCTTGGCTTCAAAGAGGTCGACCTGACACGAGGAGTCGACGAGTTTTCCGGCGGATGGCTCATGCGCCTGGCGTTGGCAAAGCTTCTCCTCGGCAAGCCTGACATCCTTTTGCTCGACGAACCCACCAACCACCTGGACCTAGAATCGGTCACTTGGCTTGAAGGCTTTCTGCGTGGCTACGAGGGCGCGATCGTGCTCGTGAGCCATGACCGCGCGTTTATGAACGGCATCGT
>JAURYZ010000184.1 GCA_030653635.1 Coriobacteriia bacterium
TCCCCTTTATCATGGACTCCTGCGTCAGATCTCGACCGGCGTTCTTCAAGCCCTCGACGACATGCATCATCGAAACGGCCCCGAAAAGTCCCAGGTATTCCTTCCCGGCGATCTTGGGGTCGTATTTTTTGATGATCTCGATGACCCTTTCCGCCGCTGGATCACCCGGGATGCTCGAGTTGGCCGGGGCGGCCGGATAGACCCCCTCCCAGACATCGGCGCCCTCGGGGAAGTCGGCTGCGTACCCCCAAACCATGGTCGGGGTGCCAGGTACCGAGCCAGAAGCGACCGCTTCAGGTATGCGCGGCGATTCAGCAGTCTCGCTCGCCAACGCCGAGACGAGTCCGGGCCAGACCTCCTGCAGATGGGACGTCATCGCCTGACGAGCGGACAAGTCCTCGACGGGCTCCCCGATACGAGTCCTGGCCGAAGGCGCGTTCGCAGTCGGAGCGCACCCACAGCTCGCAGCCAACATCATGCAGAGCAGAACCGCGCTCAGCCGCTTCAATGTCCCCCCGGGTTTGCCTAACGTGTTTGGCATAACCTGCGGCGCAATCCCCGCACTTCCGCAGATCACCTTCTGGCCGTCAGGTTGATGCCATTGTTAGTCTGCGATCGACCCATCCAAAGCCGCAAGCTCCCGCATGCACTCCACACGAAGCATGGGCGCCTCGCGTACAGCGATGGTCCACACGATGGCATTGCTCACCGAGGAATACTCATGTGTCAGTTGGTTACGGAAATCGACGATCCGGTGCGCCTGCGTGATACGTGCGAACACCTCAGGTGCGAGACCCCGCAACACCCGCATAGCCTCGCCGATGGTGATGAACTCGCGCTCGACGGCCGAACGAAGCACCCGGCTCATCTCATACGACTCGAAGTCCACGCCCTCGAGCGCCGAGGCCACCGCGTCACAAGAGTCCACGATGTCGAGCACATAGGTTCGAGCGTCACGCGGCATAAAGGACCTGCTTGGTCCGATCGATCTCAGCGCGGACGTAGCGATTCTTCACCGCATCCGACATGACAAGATCGACAGGAGTGCCGAGGATGGCGCGCAGCTCATCGAGCAGGTCGAAGTAGGCGTCAGTGAGGGCGAACGGATCGAGCGGTTCGAACTCGACGAGCAAGTCGACGTCGCTGCGGCCCGGCTCGAAGTCATCACGCAGTGCCGAACCGAAAACGAACATGCGGGCGACGTGATGCGCCGCACACGCAATGGCCATCTGTTCGCGCTTGCTATCGATGATCGCTACCACCTGACACCTCCTGGCCCCATCCTACCCGCTGACGCGCTCTGGTGGAAACTGTCGTCTGACTAACGTGATTGCGCATGACCAGCAAACCGGCCATCGCGCACCCTCAAGCCAAGAATACCTCACGCGGCCGGTTTGTCTGAGTCGATGCGCCTGTTAGCTTACCCGCGTTCAGGCCGGAGGCGGAGCCGACGGCCAAACCTCCCAGGTCCGGCGACCGTGACCTGCGACGAGCTGCAAGCCTGAAGCTCGCTGGTCGCCCTTTGCCACGAGCCAAGGACGGCCGATGTCGCCCCTGCATATTCTTGTTCTTCTGGCGCAGCGTGAAAGGCTTTGGCGAGGAGTCGCCGCGGTGAAGCTAACGTGTTGCGCTTGAGCAGGCGCTCAGCGCTTTCATCACAATACCGCTCCTGGCGCTCTGCTCGAAGCGCTTGTTAGCACACTCGACGTAGGTAATCAGTGCCGAGGAATGGCTCTCAGAATCCCGGGCTGACGCGCCAGCTGTCGGCTTCTTCATCGTAGGTCAGTTCGTCATACCAGCCGACTGTAGATGAGAAGAACCCGACCTTGGTCACCTTCTGCCAATTCACGGTGACGGAACCGTCCGAATCACTCATCACGGCACCGACGGTCTTGCCTTGGGTGACATACGTTTCGTCGATGAAATCAAGCAGCGAATCAGCGTGGTCATTGAACTCCGAGTCCGGGCGAAGGACATCGTCCTCACAAACCGGCGCGCCGCCGTTTGTCGCCGTGTATGTTACCCCGACAGGAAAAGCGCGGTCTGGCGGAATGAGGCTGAAGCTGTAGGTGGTCTCAGCCCCAGAAGACCCGGAGAATGACCGGACGTTGAAGCCGACCTTCTGCCAGCCCGGATAGTCTTCATCGAGCCGTGCGTTCCACTCACTGGCCATCTGCGTGCCTTGACCCACGAGTGGACGCAAGGCGAAGGATGCTATCGCGCATATCCCGAGGAGAACGAGCAGGATGGCGGCAACCACCGCGATGATGACACCGCGCCTGCGCCGCTTGGGCTGAGAGGGAGGTGCCATCGTGAGCGGTTCGGGAAGGGGGGTCTCCGCCTCGTAGGTCTGGCTGATCTGCTCTGCAGCATGGCCGTTCTGACAGACGCCATCGTCCCGAAGCCACACATTTGTCCCGCAGGCACTACAGTAGCCAGCTCGCGGCATGTCTCCCCCTACTCAGATGGTGCCGTGTCGATGGTGCTAACGTGATTGCGCTTAACCTGTGAATCGCAGGCCTCGCGCGCTGTCACTACCCACAATACCTGACACGGCCAAGGTTCATCAGGTTGAAGCGTTTGTTAGGAGAGCCGCCGACGCTCTTGCAGGACAACCTGCTCGATCACAGGTGGCTCCCGGCCCGGAAGAACTCCGAACTCCCAAGCGCCCAGCT
>JAURYZ010000189.1 GCA_030653635.1 Coriobacteriia bacterium
GGGTTACCGGTGAAGTAGTCATAACGGGGGTCACCAGCCGGGAACGCTGCCGGCGCGTCGTTGTAAAGGATTAACGTCCGGCCAGCATACTTCGAAAAGTCGAGTATGACGTCCGCTCTCTCCGCCGGGCCCAGAATCAACGAACCCTTGTCCACGTTACCGGCGTTGAACAACGTCACGTCGGTGACCCAAGTCATCGGCTGGTTGGGCACAACCACGGGCTGAGGCAAAAAGCCTCCCTCTGTGCCCACCTGGATCCAATCCGGACCCATGAGTGCGGGATCTGGAACGCCGCCTTCGCGGCCGTCAACGGGCCAATCGGCCGGGAAGTTGGCGGTCCGCGCCGCGTCGACCATGCGTACCTCGGTAAAACGGCGACCATCACATGAGGTTGCTGCCGGATCGGCGACATAGGTCTGTAGGTTGAAGAAGCGATCGTTTGCCGCGTTCAGAATCCTGAATCGATAGGACTTGGGGTCAACCTCGATGGTCGGATACGCCGTGCCATTGACGAGCGGCGTATCGGCAAAAGCCTCCATGCCGCTCGAAACATCAGGCGTTCCTGGCATCGTGGGGTTTTGCCACGGCGCATTGATGGGATCGTAGTAGGGGTTGGGCACGGGCGGGTGTGAGATCCCAACGGTCGGCGGCCAGAACCATGGGCCGTAGTGCCAACGACCGGTGGGGTTCACGCCATCGACCATCGCGGGGTTCTGGGCCGGCACATACACGTGCGGGAACCAGATATCACCGGTGCGCGGCGTGCCGGGAGTCGACCCCCAGTTCCATGTCGGATCGTCGGTGGATATGGTCGACGCGTCCACGTAGGTTTTGTCCTGGACGATAAGCGGAATCTGATCGGCCGGCAGCACTCCGGTGTCGATGAGCTCCTTCTCGGTGTCGTCCGTGATGAAGTAACCGGACGCCATGCCTGCAAGCACGTTCAGACGCGTGATGCCGTATGCGTGGTCGTGATACCACAGCATGCGCGCGCTTTGGTCGTTGCTATAAAAGAACGTCATGGAGCCGTCACCGGGATCGGGCATGTCCGGAACGTTCTGGACGCTGACGCCGACGGGATAGGTTGTGTTCGAGCTCTCGCCGGCTGGTGTGATCCACTGGTGCGGCGTACCGTCGCTGATCCACACGGTCTTGCCGCCATGCAGATGCACCGATGCGCGGTTCTGGGTGTAATCGCCACCGTCAGGGCCTGCACCGGCGCCCATGTAGGTCTTGTCTACGGGGATGAAAAGGTCCCCGCCTTCACCGACAGGCAACTTATTGGTGAACTTCACGCGGACCGGACGTCCCTTGGACGCGAACACGGACGGCCCGAGGTAATGGATCGGATCGGGCTCCACGGTATTGAGGCCTAGAGCGTCGGTTCCTTTGTTGACCTGGACGTAGCCGCGAAGAAGCGTGGGTGGCAGGTCGGAATGCATTTGCTCCCTGTACTGACGCAGTTCAATCTCATAGTAATCGGTGCCGGGGTATGTCACCGTGTCTGGATGTGCGACCGCAAGGTACTGCCCGAGGTTGTTCGCATTCTCCGGACCCACGCCAGGCAGGCCGTCAACGAACTTGCGTAGCTGCGGGCTGTACGCCCAGTTCGGCGTAGAACCGAAGTAGTCCGGAACTCCTCCGGGCCCCGGAGGAGTTGCAGCCGCCGAGACGACTCCACCGGCTGATGCGCCCGTCATGGTTCCGCCGGCGAGCAGCCTCAGTCGAGCAGCTGCGACCTCGCGCTCATCTTGGGTGATGCGCTTGGCCTGGACTTTTCGTGTGTTGTCGATCCTTGCCTTCGCAGATTTGCCAACAACGCCGACAGAAGCCGCGCTCGCTGGCGCCACAGCCACAGGACCGACGATCATCGCCGCTGTGACCACAAGTGCAAGGAACTTCGAAATTCTCTTGAATCTCATTTTGCCACCCCTTATCCGCAAGAAACCACCAATAGTGGATCCATCCCAGATGCTTTGAACGCGTCGGTGAGTCGTGTGCAGAACTCACGTGCGCATTCGAGAAGTCGGGCCCGGGTTCAGGCCGCGGAGAAGAAACGTCAAGGGCGCATCGTGCGCCACTATGGCGCCCAAAATGCCCTTCTGCACAGGTGATGAGATGCCCTGATCGAACGCATCAATCGCGTCAATGCCCGAGGATGCATGAAATGCCGGAAGGCAGGCAAGGACGCTCAAGGCAATAAGCAGCACCAAGAAGATTCGGAAGGATCCGAGACGATCGAGCCGAGAGACATCGCTCTTGCAGGAGTGCTTGTTAAGTACGCGCTCAATCACAGGCTCAATCACTGGCTGCCCACTCTCCTTGTCGTATGCGAGTAAGATCTACCCTCATCACGCGAGCAGGTAACGAGTATGGCCTAGGGAAAACGGATTTATCAGGCCGGCGGACACAATTCGTCGCTCAGCGGGTTTTGTCGAGTTCGCTGAGCGTCACCACCGCCAAGTTACGCTCGCCCAGGCCCGCAAGCACTGTCGGCAGCGCCTGCACGGTCATCGAGCGGTCGAGTCGTCCGTCATGAGCTAGCAGTATGTCCCCGGAACGGGCCTCGACAACGAGACGTTCGGCCATCTGATCGGCCGAGGAGTCGAACTCCTCAACAACCGATTCCGGATTGAGCCGCGCGAGGTCCGGATGTGTGTATGAGTGTTGTGCCACCTCATGGCCCTCATCGATCATCCGGCGCACCAGATCCGGATGCCGCTCGACATGCTCTCCGATGACAAAGAACGTTGCGCGCGCCTCGTGGGCGGCCAGAATGTCCAGGATCGCAGGGGTGTACGTCGGGCCTGGCCCGTCATCGAAGGTCAGCGCCACGGCATCCGCCGTCGCCGGTCCGCGCTTGACCACCTCGCCTTGGCGCAACGCATAATCGAACCCGAATGCGGCCAGCCCGAGCGCACAAACCGCAAGTGCGACCACCCCTCGGGCGATGCGCCTGGGCCAAGCCGAGTCGCGCCTCACCCCGCGTGCAGTTCCTCAGTCGCGACCTGCCCGTGCACCAGCCGCTCGAGCGTGGGCACGTGTGCCTCGGCCAGCTCCTCGAGTGACGCGCTTGCGAGCACGCCATCGGGCCCGGCGATCTCGAGCCGCTCCCCGCCCACCGTGCCAAGCACGCTATACATCACCTCGTGCGTATCGAGCACGCCGAGGAACGCCGCAATGTCTGCGTCGGCCACGGAGACCACGATGCGGCTCTGCGTCTCGGAGAACAGCGTCGCCACGGGAGCGAGCTCATCTTCCAGATGCACCTCGCAGCCGATGCTGCCGGCCAAGCAGCTCTCGGCCAGCGTGATCGCGATGCCCCCCTCGGAGCAGTCGTGCGCGCTGCGCACGAGCCCAGCGCGAATGCCCTCGATGATTGCAACCTGCACGTCGTGCTCGAGATCGAGGTCGAGCGCAGGCGGCGGGCCGGACACGAGGCCGTGTGCGATCTTGAGGTACTCGGAGCCGCCCAGCTCGCACTCTGTCTCACCAACGAGCACGACAACATCGCCTTCGGACTTGAAGCCAGCGGTGCAGTGCTGCGAGACGTCCTCGAGCAGCCCCACGAGTCCGACGGTCGGCGTCGGGTAGATCGGCGAGCCGAACGATTCGTTGTAGAAGCTCACGTTGCCCGAGATGACCGGTATCCCCCACGCCTTGCACGCGTCGGACAGTCCGCGGATGGCTTCATGGAACGTCCAGAACACCTCGGGCTTCTCGGGATTGCCAAAGTTCAGGCAGTCCGTAATCGCCGCAGGCTCTCCGCCGGAGCACGCCACATTGCGCGCCGCCTCGG
>JAURYZ010000199.1 GCA_030653635.1 Coriobacteriia bacterium
CAGCGAAGTCCTGAGCGTCGAGTAGCCGCTCGAAGTACGAGCGCTTGAGCAGTTTGGTCTCGAGCACGCGAACACGCCCCACGGCATATCCGTAGCGGAGCGAATCGTATATCGGGCGTGCTCTCGACATGGTGCTATTCGTCACCCCCGAACAGCTTCTCAGCAACGAGAGACTCTAGTTCGGAGCGGTTCGCATCGACCATTGCCCTAGCGGAGACCTCCGCGCGCACTCGATCGCCCTGCACGAGGATGCCGTGTGCAAGGTCGACAACAGGTTCGCCCACGGTCGCCTTGATGCCGACCGCAGAAAGCGCAGGCTCGAGCGTGCCCGCAAGGCGGGCCGCGTCAGCGCTAGCAGGACGGATGATCTCGCCACCGCGTGCGACTTTGACAACGCCGGTCGCGAGTACTTTGGCATAAAGCGCGTCGTCGAGGGCCTCGATGCTCTCGACAGCCTTGTCGAGCGCGCGGGCGATGAGCACCCGCTTCTCTGCCAAGACGCGGTCCCGGCCACGCAGGCGCGCCGTAGCCACCAAGGTGCGAGCATCCTGCTCGGACTGATGCGCGGACTTGGCCAGCAAAGCCGCTTTGTCGGCCTCGGCGGCAGCTGTCACCGCTGTGTGTTGCGCTGCCGAGCGCTCTTCGGCAACGGCGAGCAGCGCGAATGCCTCCGCGTCGGCGTCGCGATCGATACGCTGGATGATGTCAGAGAGTGCCACAGCGCTAGCCCGTGACGTACAGTAGCATCAGGATGGTCACCACGAGCGAGAAAACGGCGTAGGTCTCAACAAGCGCCGGGAAGATCAGCGCCTTACCCGCGTCTTCGTCGCGGCGGGCGACCATGCCAGCTGCACCGACAGCCGTAAGTCCTTGGTAGATGCCCGAAACCGCGCACACGAACGCGACCGGCAGACAAGAGTAGAACACACGCAGGCCCTCGGAGGGCGTCAGGTCGACCGTGCCCGCAAACACCCCGGTGAATACGAACACCAGGATCATGGTGACCAAGCCGTAGATGCCCTGTGTACCCGGCATCGCCGCCAAAGGCAAAAGCTTGCCGAACTTCTCGGGGTCCTCGGATACGATGCCGGCAGCCGTGTTCGCAATCGACGTGATGCCGATTGACGATCCGATGCCACCGCCGATAGCGGCGACTGCAGCGCCCAGGTACGCCCAGTCGAGGCCGGTCGCACCCATGATGGTTTCGTTCACAAGCGTGGTCCTCCCTTCTGCTCACCCGCGCCTTGCGGATGTAGCACCAGCTGTTTGGTCCGTGGGGCGAACGGTGCGAAATTGCGACCGCCGCCCTTGTAGAACTTGCCGAAGAACTCGACATAGTGTAACCGCGTGGGATGCACGAATGCGCCAAGCAGGTTAATCACGACGTTGAACGTATGGCCGACCACAAAGATCGTCACAGCGATAAGCCAACCGACATAGGGGATGCCGCTGGAAAGCTCGGTGAGACGGTTCATCGCATCGCCCACATACAGGCTCGCGAGTCCCAGTGCAGCCAGTCGAGTGTAGGACAGGAAATCGGACCCGTATCCAATCATTCCATACAAGCCGAGGAAACCCTTGAGTGGAACGAGCGCGAGGTGCCATGCGGGCACGCGGCGTGCGAGGACGTCGAGGATGCCGCCTTGCAGAAGTACTAGTTGACCGGCGCCCAATCCGAGCAGCGGCATCGCGAGCCTAGGGTCAATCACTTTGGCCATGGCGAGCACCATACCGACGAGGCAGAACACGAACAAAAGCGAGCTGCCTGGGCTCGTGATGGCACCCTCGCGATCACCTGAGCGCCATTCGGTGATAAATGCGAGTCCCACCCCGACGCTGACGTGCACGACGCCAATGGCGACACACACACCTAAGAGCAAAATGAGCTCGGACTGCGGATCGATCATCGGCTTGTACAGCAAGAACGACGGCAGCCTCTCTACCGACAGTGCCAAGTAACTGCGCGTGAGCGCGCCCCAGATGACAGAGGCGACTCCGCCCAAGATGAGCAGATCCATGAACTTCTTGACCCCGGGACCCACATCCAAGCGCGTCTTGATAAGCCAAGCTCCGACTACAACCATCACACCGTAGCCCACGTCCCCGAGGCACATCCCGAAGAACAGGAAAAAGAACGGCGCTATCACGGGAGTCGGATCAAAAGCGAAGTATTTCGGGCGACCATACAAATCAGTGAGCACCTCGAACGGGCGCACCCATCGGTTGTTGATGAGCTCCACAGGCACGTGGTCCTCCGCGTCGGGCACTTCGAAATCCAGATCAAGGTCGGTGCCGATGGGTGCAAGCGCGGCAACAAGCTCATCGCGGCGCCTCTCGGGAACCCAGCCGGTGACGCTGAATGCGCGCTCGGTGGCCGCAAACATGGAGCGCACCTCGACCGCATCCAGCCCCGTAAGAAGCGCCTGTACGAGCGCGAGGGCCTTCGGATACTCAGAGACCAGCTCGCCGGCGCGCACGATTGCCTGAGACTGCTCCAAGTCGAGATCCGCGAGCCGTGTATGAACAGTCGCCAGCTCCTCGGCAGGGTAATCGGCAAGTCCGGGGAACGTGACCTCGACAAAGTCGTGCAGCGCGAGAGTCGCCTTCACAAGCGTCGTACTCTCGAAGTGAGCCATCACGACCCATGCCTCGCGATCGCCGGCCTTGCCTACCTCCGCGACGGTTACCTCAGAGACTGCATCGCGCAGCGCCTGGCGCACGAGTGCCGAAGCGTTGGCCGGGACGGTGCCTGTGGCCATCGAAACGTGCTCTGTGCCCTTCCACTGCGATATCTGAAGGCGCAGATCGGCCCAAGGGAGCAGCTCGATCTCAAGCTGACGTTGGCGCACACGCTCACGCTCGATCGAACCCAGCCGGTCCGAGATGGCATCGCATTCGTCATACAAGGTCTGGAACTCGGCATCGGCGACAAGCGCCTCGAACTCGTCGACGGTGAGATGGATCTTTTCCGTGACGAAGGTCCCGAACGCCACATCAGCCTCATGGAACCTGCCGAGGAAATCGCGCACGAACTGCGCGGCCGCAATCTGTTGCTCTAGCTCGTGCAACCGCTCGGGCTCGATGGCCAAAGGTGCAGTGCGGCCGTCATCGTCCATATCGCTCTGGAATATGTGAATGGGGCCGACTTTCTGCTGGCGCTCGATGGCATCCTGTGCCACAGAACCATGGCCAAGGACGGTCACCTTTAGCATACGGGCGATTGCCACGCGTGAGTCACCCGACCAGTTTCGCTACGACAATGGCCGCAGCGTCGGCAATACGACCTTGAGCCCGTGACACGACTCCGGCCAGCTCGGACTCAGCGTCGCGCTCCACGCCAGCGGCCTCGGCTTCGGCGTCACGCAGGACCTGAGCCCGCTTCGCTGCGGCCTCATCGGTTGCAAGACGTGCAACGGATGCGGCGATGAGATCCGCTTTGGCCAATGACTCCTTGCGGATGTCGCGAGATCTTGACTTAGCGTCGGCCAAAATACGCCGAGCCGACTCCTCGGCATGCAGAATTTGCTCGAGCTTCTCCATCCCAAAAACCCCATGCCCTCGTTCGGTGTTTGTGGGATTGTAGCACTCGTGCAGGCACACGAAAGAGGTTATTGAGACGGACCTAAAACAAGGAACCTCACGTATACTCGGGCGAAACGGAACGCTGGTTACTTAGGGCCACTGACATGCCGCTACTCGAATCCCCGAATCACAGACGTTTACGCTCGCTTAGCGCACGCCGCGCCAAACGTCGCCAAAGCATGCTGATAGCCGTCGGCTCACTGCTCGCGGTGCTGCTCGTAGCCTCTGCGGCGGCATATGCGTGGCGGGGTGCCTCGAACGCCGCGAAACGCGCTGACGCGTCGGCACCAAGCAAGACAGAATCGGCGGCGACAAGCACCACGGTGGCCGAGACCGAAACGCTCGAAAGCGCCGCGCCAACCATCCCCGTCGAACAGGCGCGGGTGGCCACTATCAGCGTGACCGCGGTGGGGGACATGATCTTTGACCGCAAGGTCAAAGCGCTCGTTCAAAGCGCAGGGGGACTGGCACCGCTACGGCATGTGGCGTCCATTCTTGACGACGCCGACATCACCGTGGGCAACCTTGAGAGCCCGCTGTCCAGCGGCGGCACCAAGAACACAGCCAAGGACGTCACATTCCGCGGTGATCCGCGCGGGATTGAAAGCCTCAAGGCCGCAGGCTTCGATTTCCTGTCGCTAGGCAACAACCACGTGCTCGATTACGGGCCTGAGGCGCTGGCCGATACCGTGGCTGCGCTCGACACCGCAGGCATAGGGTATGCGGGAGCGGGAGCGGACAGGAC
>JAURYZ010000208.1 GCA_030653635.1 Coriobacteriia bacterium
CAAAGAAACCATGCGCGACCTGCGGCCACAGCAAGAACGAACTTGAACGGACAGGGTGACATTTCTACTTGGCAGTAAGGGTGACACTTTGACTTGCCTGCGACAGTGTCAACCAATGCGTCCCCTCCGCGCGAGTCCATCAAGCTGCGTTCGATTCCGCGCCGTCCTAAGTACGCGCTTCCTTGAAGCCCTCGCCGATCGCTTCATGCACGTCCGAGATGATGAGCAGCGCCTCGGGGTCGAGCGTGTGAATAATCGATTTGAGCGCATCGATCTCGGTCCGCGACACAACCACGAACAGCATCTCGCGGGCCTGTCCGGAAAACACCCCGCGCGCGCTGATGGCGGTACATCCTCGGCCCAGATCAGTGATTATCGCCGAGGAGATGCGCTCGGACTCATTGGAGATGATGAATGCCGCCTTCTCGACCGATAGTCCCTCCAGCACGAGGTCGATGGTCGCACCGGAGACGAAGATGGCGACCGCGCCGTAGAGCGCGAGCTCAGGGCCGAACTTGATGGCCGCAACGACGGTGACCACGGCATCGACCATGAGCATGAGCTGGCCAATACCCAGCGGCACTCGTTTGGACAGCAGCTGAGCGATGATATCAGTGCCGCCGGTATTGCCGCCGGCCTTGAACACGAGGCCGAGTCCCAATCCGCAAACCGCGCCACCGTAAAGCGCTGCCAGTAGAAGGTCGTGCTGAGCGAGTTGCGGTGTGATCGGGGCCAGTAGATCGATCGCAAGCGAGAGTCCGACGATTCCATAGATGGTGCGAGCCGCGTAGCGCCATCCTCGTGCACGCAGCGCGAGGAACAAGAGTGCGACATTCATGACGAGCATCTGGATACCGATGGGAAGCGTGATCCCGAGATCTTTCGCGGTGTAGAAGAACACGGTCGCCAGACCAGAGACGCCACCTGCGGCGATCTTGTTGGGAATCAGGAAGGCATCCAGTCCCCAACCGGTCAGAAGGATGCCGATCGTGATCAGCGTGTAGTCACGCAGGGGACGATTGCGCAAGATGGCGTCGGGACTGAGCTTACGTGCACCCGTGACGGTCATGCGCGCTCACCTCGCGACGGCGGCTCCCAGGTCGGATCGATCCAGTCCCCACCCATGTTCAAACGCGGACGCGAACGGCGTGCAAGCAAGAACTCAAGCACGCTGCCGGCGGTGCGGTTCACGATGTCGGCCTCGGTGAAGCCGGCAGCCTGTGCAACAGCTATACCGTGATCGAAACGGCCGACGTGCAGGTGATAGTGCGCGTCGGAGTTGATGGCGACGAAGCAGCCGGCCTCGCGCGCGAGTCCCACAAGTTCGCGCTCCGACTCGGAGTGCTGCGAGCGGCTCGATGACGCCTGAAACGAGTTGTCGTTGATCTCGAGGATGACGCCGTGGGCCAGTGCCCCTGCGACCACGCGCTCAAGGTGGACCGGGAACTCGGCGTTGCCGGGATGCGTGACCATGTCCACGAGCGGGTTGGCGATCACGCGTTCGATCGCCTCGGTGTTGCGCTCGATGTCGCCGTCGTCAAAGCCGGTGAGCGGGTGAAAGCCAATGGCCACGAAGTCGAGCTTCTCGAGCACGACATCGGGCAGGTCCAGGCCGTTTTCCTCGGAAGGTGAGATGTTGGCCTCGCAACCTTTGAGGATGCGCACTCCGTCCATGACCGCAGGCAGCACCTTGGAGTTCCAGAAGTACCAATAATGCGAGCCTTGGGGCACGGCTGGGCCGTGGTCGGTGATCGCTATGAGCTCCAGACCGCCGACGGCCGCCCCGCGCACCATCTCGGTGAGTGTGGAGTAGGCGTGCCCGGAGGCCATCGTGTGGGTGTGCAGGTCGGCGAGAAGTCTCATGCGGTCCTCAGTGACGAAGTGAAAGCGGCCTTCTGCCGCCGATAGCACTCTAGCAGACGCGGACGACACTTTGACGGCACCCCTCACGCCCTACGGCACCCGTTCACGCCGAGGACCCGGCGCATCGGCCGGGTCCTCGAGAAGTGCGACAAGCAACCCGTGACGCCCTAGTGCAACACCGCCGCGGCGGTATCACGGACACTCTGTGACAGGGCCGAAAGCCCGCCCAGATAGCGGATCTCGGAGATGAAGTCGGCTTGGGAGCCGAGCTCGGCTTCAACGCCGGGATCAAGCGACGTGCCCGGCGTGAGCAGCAACACCGAGCCTGAATGACCCTGCATCACACCGCCGCAGAGCGCGTCGGCAAAGCCAGTGCCGTTGGCAAGCGCAAGGTGGTCCCATGCCAGTCCGCCGGCCACTCCGAGGCGCGCCACCGCAAGGGCCGTCGCGTAGCGCGTGGCGCCTTGAGCGCGTGTGCTGGCAATGCCGGCGGCCGTGAGCTGCGCCTCAATACCTGCCGGGACCGCACCGGTCCCACCAAGGATGACCACATCGGTCACGCCGACGTTCTTCATCGCCGCGACGGTCGTGGCCGATAGGCCGGTCGGCCCACTGAGGTAGAGCGGACGACTGAAAGCGCTGGAGAGAGGCGCGGCGGCCAGCGCATCGGCGAACGACGCTCCCGTGGCCACGTAGGCGGTGCCGTCGAAGCCGCCACCCTGCTCAGCGACAGCGCGCGTCGCGATGGCGACGGCCGTGCTGTAGCGGTCGGCTCCCCACAGGCGCTCGACCGAGGTACCCGGACCCAGTGCAGAGCGGACGGCGCCCTCGACACCCGTCGACAGCGCACTCGTACCCCCGAGGATCAGCACCTTGGCAGGCGCCAGGCGCACAAGTTCATCACGCGTGACTGCAGGCAGTAGATCGGTATTGGAGAGCAGAATCGGCGCGTCGGTCGCACCAGACAATGCGGCGCCGCCCATCGCGTCTGGCCAGTTCACGCCCGATGCGAGGAGTACGGTGCGAGCGCCCGTCGGATGCGATGCCTTGGCGACCCGGACAGCGGTCTCATAGCGGTCACGTCCGGAGAACGTGGTCTTCGTTGTCGCGGAGACACGCACAGTGACCGCTTGCACTCCGACCGCGCTCTCGTTGCCGGCCACGTCGACCGCACGGTACCTGAGCGTGTGAGCGCCCGGGCG
>JAURYZ010000216.1 GCA_030653635.1 Coriobacteriia bacterium
GCAATCACCTCCGCACCGTCGTACTCGCGCAGTGTGGGAAGGAGCCACAGGTCGTAGTAGTCTCGCAGCCGGCTGTTGGCGATTCCGCGACTCACTATCGTCTCGAACTTCTCCGCCAATGCGGTCAAGGGGTGATACGCGAGCACCCTCGGCGCATCCAAGTCCAGTAGGGTTGGATACTCCACCCACTCCGGATCGGGCACGACGGCATCGTCGATCCCGATGTCGAGTTGTAGCTTGAAGGTGCCGCCGTCAAGGTTGCCTCGCACTGCAACCCGTACTCCGGGGTACCGGTCCATCACATTGATCTCGATGGTATCGATTTGTTGGTCGAACACCAGGCCGTCGTCCGAATACTCGACTGCGAGACACTCCCGAACTGCGCGTTCGACGGCCCTTGGTGAGTTGTCGATGTTGCCGAGAAAATCGATGTCCCGAGTCGGACGGCCGAGTGGAGTGCCCCAGGCGCGGAGCATGATAGCGCCCTTCACGATGAGACGCTCTCCCCACTCGGTCTTCGACAGGCGATACAGAAACCGCTCAATCGCGAAGTACTGAAGCACCTGGTCGTACGAGTCCCCGCTCGCCTTTGCTTCGTTCAACAGACGCCCACGGACGGATGCAGGTATGTTCTTCAACTCGCGCTGACTCATTCCATCGCCTCAAGGTAGGGGCGCACGACCTTGGAGACGCGGTCGATCTCAGCGTACTTCATGATCTCATCGCGTGTGGCCTTGCGGCTGCGCACAGTCTCCCGAAGTGCCTCCAAAGCGACGTCGAGTCCGATCTTGTTCCTGAACTTGAAACAGTCGGCGACCGTCTTCGCGGGATTGAAAACCTTGACAGCCGTGCCGTCGATCGTGTGCTCCTCTATGCCTGCGGTGAGCGCCTCACCTGACATCCGGTATATGCGAACACCCGGGTAGTCGAATTGTGGGTGCCAGTCCTTCCCGCCTATCGCGATGCTCACCGCAGACGGTATCTGTGTGCCGATCTCGTGGAAGTCGAGTGCGCTGATCAGACAGAGGACCGCGTCCGGGACCCGCTCGGCAACTGCCACGACGTCGTACTTGCTTGGCGCCTGGAGTTCCGTGAGGCGATACACCCCTCTTGAGAGCTGCTCAAGGAGTCCTGCGTCACGCATGCCGTAGAGCGTCGAATAGTGAATTCCGCGCTCAGCCGCTTCGCGCGTGCGAAGCGTACCCCCTGCAGTCCTAAAGACCGCGGTTGCGACGCGCACTGCACTCTCAGACGGCGTTCGCTTCATGAGTGCATTGTGATAGATTCCTCGGACTTTGTGAACATTATCCGAGGTTTCTATCACAAACTTCGCCGCGGGCGTGCTCGTATCCTCGGCCGAATAGATGCCTCCTGTGATGGTGCCGCGCTCGTCGTAGAGGTATTCGAGCGACCATGTGGCCGTGTCGCTTCTGACCGCGTCAAGGCCCGTGAGGCGGATGCCCTCGTAGGCCCAAGGTCGTGGTCGTCTGAAGCGAGTCCGATGTCACGACCGAGCGTGTGCGCTGACCTGTCGCGTCATAGGCTTGCCGAGCGCTCCAGCCGGGGCCGGACTGGGTGATGAGGCGCTCGCCGGACCAGGTGAAGGCGGTACGTGACGCGTCGGATGATGGGCCTTGCCATATCCTGCGCCCGAGCGAGTCGTGGGCGTAGCGCATGTCGCCTGCAGCGGTGATGCGGCCCTTGTCGTCGTATGTGAGGGTGACGCTGCTTTCGATGTTCTCTTGCACACTGTACTGGATGAGGGTCCCGCTATGCGCACCATCCTGGCGTCGGTAGGATGGTCGACGCTCCACCGATCCAGCACACGTTGTGCACCCGGAGGTTACTCCGCAAATGCGACCGTCCATCTGGCTCCCTCTTGAATCAGATACACCGCGCGACTGTTTTCAGATGAGTCGAACGGCTCTTCGTCAATATCTGCAACGTCGAGTTCGGTGATGTAGTAGGAAACGGTGCCTTCATCGATTCCCACTGATGCAAAAGAGACGGAATCCAACGACCCCGTCTGGCTGACTCCGATCCACGCCTCTCGAAGCTCAGTGATGTCGGATTCGGAGAATCCCTGATTGGAGAGTCGGGCCGCCTCGACAGGGTCGCCAGCGACCACCGCCGCCACAAACTGACGGGCGACCTCGTCGGGAGGCACGCTGTCGGATGCGGTACACCCGACAAGGGAGGGGAAAACGATCGAGACAGCCACCAACACCGGGAATACCCTCCTGAACTTCGACATACGTGCAGACTCCTATTCGGAATCACATACCCGGTCAGCGCGGATGATTCCTGCTGATTCCTCTAGCTGCCGCCTTGCGCGACTTCGGCCGATACTTGCCGTAGGGGTTGCTCGAGAGCAAACCAGATGTCGGGCAAGGCGCGCAACGCGTTCAGTCATTGACCAGCCAGAATGCACTCCCAATCACATTTGAGCGATAGAACCGGACATCATCAGGGTCGAGCAGTCGAGGAGTCCCGCTTCCGTCGTCGTAGTCGACCAAGAATCTGCCTTCTGCAGACATCTGATCGGAAACCATATAGTCGGAGATGTGGCGTGCCGCGTGAAGCCATTCCTCTTGGGAGTGATCCTCCATCTCCGGATGAGCCATCACTTTGCAGTAACGATGCAGTGTTCGTTGATGTGTTTGATCGTCTGCTCAACGAGGGGCGGGATCCTAAAAGAACGAGCGTAGTCGTGCCCCCATGAGTAGAGACGCCCGCCCCATTGCTGGAGGCGGGCATTCTTGGGATCTCATGGCGGAGAGGGAGGGATTCGAACCCTCGTAACGGGGGATACCCGCTAAACAGTTTTCGAGAGCCGAGTTTTGCCTGCTCAGGAGGGGTGTCGAATACCGCTTGGTGCCACCGCGTCTAGACGCGAGTACCGCTCTTGTGATGTGTGAGTGCGTACCGTTCGCTTGGTACTGCAACGTGCGTCACCAGGATGTCACCAGGCTGACTTAGCTGTTTCCGTGAATAGCTCCACCAGCGGCACGAAGTCCTGAGTCCTGTCTGCTGATGAGCGCATCAAGACGCGCTCGCCGGTTTCCGTGGGGTGCTGATAGGATCGGTGCCCCACGTGGCGATCGGCACGCCGTAGGGGTCGTACGCGTAGCGCGCGATCGTGGCACCCGCCGCGTTCGTGATGCCGATGACGGAGCCGCCGGCGTCGGTCTGGTAGCCGTAGCGCGTCGTGGTGCCGCCCGAGGTGACTACGAGTTGAAGGGGCACGCCGGCGCCGTAGACGTACTCGCGGCGCGTGATGCCGCAAGTGTAGATCGCGCTCATGCCAGACCTGCTCGCCGACAAGCTTGCCCGGGGGCCTCGTGGGCGTTCCGTGGCCGCCTCTGCGGGTGCGGCGGCCTGGCCGTGTCAGGTTCTCAGCCGCCGCTGCCGTATTGCGATCACGATTCCTGATCCCACAACGTACACCAGAATCGCCCAATACACGTGCGGCACATCCCCACTGTTCGTCCGCAGACCGAGGAGCCAGAAGTAAGACAACACTCCGAGGTAGCTGACGGTCAGTGCGCTAAACAGGGTACGCCAGACGTGACCGCTCAACTGCGAAATCGGCATATGTAATGCAGCGAACGCACATCCACACATCGCCAGCACAAGAAACACCACGAGGGGGTGAATTGACATCGACTTCACCTCATTCCTGTCAGTTCGGTGATGGCAGGATCAATGTACCTCGAATCGACGTATATGAGCGCCGCACCGATGCCTGACAGGACTGCCCCACATACATAGGCACCGCCGACTGTCAGCGCAGCGGGAGCGGCGGTCGCACCGGCGCTGCCCGCCGAAATAGCAACCGCCGGACCTGTCGCAGTTGCGCCCGCATAGATGAGCCCCGCGCCACATGTAGCGTACGCATACCCCAAAGTCGACGGCGATAATACCTTCAATACAGCGTACTGCCAGGGATGGCGCTCAACAGTCGGCATGACGGTCGGGGCAACAACTGGGTGGCAGGGATTCCCCGGAGCCGCCCTATTCACAGACGGCCCACTGCTCATCGAAGCCCAGGCGGCAGCAACAACCGCCGTATTCGCTGCGGCTCTCATATCCTCGAGCGCCCTCTGCTCCGGGGTCAGGAAAGCGCGCCTCATGGCTTCCGCTGCCGCCGCTGCCGTCTCGCCAGCGCGGAGCGCATCGTCGGGGCTGGCGCCACGGCTGATCGCGTCACTGTAAGCATCGTTGTACCAAACAGGCGCGTCGTATGGTCCGTCTTTTGGGCTGTCCGCGCCAGTGGGATCCCATCTGTTCACCGGATCACCGAAGCAGTAGCTGTATCTGTTGAACGAGACAGGGTCCCATGCCTTTGCAGGAG
>JAURYZ010000225.1 GCA_030653635.1 Coriobacteriia bacterium
AGCCCGAGCTTTTCGGCATTCATCTCCACCGGCTCGCAGGTCGTGGCGATCCTCGCGGTCACCGCCAAGCTCGCGATTCTGGCTGGACGCATCGTGCGCATCGTGACCTCGCGCCAAGACAACCCGCTACCTTCGAGCAGCATCTTTGTGAATCTGGCTCGCGGCACGATCTGGGTTATCGGCCTGCTGATCTTGCTCGCGGCGCTGCAGGTCTCCATCGCACCGCTTGTGACCGCACTGGGTGTTGGCGGCTTGGCCATCGGTCTAGCACTCCAGCCAACGCTCGAGAACCTCTTCGGAGGCGTACAGGTGCTCATGAGTCGGCAGATCGACGCGGGCGACTTCATCCGCCTTGAGAGTGGCGAAGAGGGCTGGGTGCGCGACGTGACGTGGCGCAATACCACCATCCAGATGGTCTCCAACGATCTCGTGATCGTGCCCAATGCGCTTATCGCGAAGTCCCGCATCATGAACTTCACCTCGCTCGACGAGCAACACATCGTCATAGTTCCCGTGGGCGTCGCTTTTGATAGCGACCTTGAGCACGTCGAGCACGTCACAGCGGCTGTAGCCGCAGCCACGCAAAGAGAGATTGAAGGCGCCGTGATCGACTGGGAGCCGCCCGTACGCTTCTACGAGTTCGGCGACTCGGCAGTGCGCCTGCGCGTCGTTTTGCGCGTTGAGCGCTACGACATGCGCTTCCCGGTTCTGCACGCATTCATCAAGCGGCTGCATGCCGCATACGCCGAGGAAAACATCGAGATCCCATACCCGCAAACGACCGTGCACATGGCTTCGCAGCCGGAACTCTAGTCGCCGCGACCCCGCAAGAACGCGGATACGGACTCAGTCCAGAATCGGGCTAGCCTTGAGCCTCGCTTCGTGCCATTCGGCTGTCGGGTCCGAGTCAACAGTGATGCCGCAACCAGTCCCCCACACGGCCGTGCCGTCGGGCCGATACTCCAAGGTCCGAATCAACACCGAAGAGTCGAGTCGACCCGGCATCGCGACCATTAACGCGCCGGTGTAGATGCCGCGCGGGCCGGACTCGAGCGCTTCGATGATCCGCATGGCCGCGATCTTGGGAGCGCCCGTCACTGAACCGCAAGGGAAGGTCGCGTCCAACACCGCCTCGAAGCTCGCGTCGGGTCGAAGCTCGCCCGCGACACATGAGACCATCTGATGGCAATACGGCGTTGGAAAGACCTCGAGCAGCGGATCGACCGCGATGCTGCCCGCCTGACACACCCGCCCCAGATCGTTGCGCTCCAAGTCGACCACCATCACATGCTCGGCACGCTCCTTCGCGCTTCCCGCAAGCGCTGATGCCAACGTGGCATCCTGCGCCTCGTCAATCCCGCGAGGGGCGGTCCCCTTTATCGGCCAGACTTCGGCACGGCGGGTATGGCCGTCAAAGCCCACGGTGACGCCCAAGAACCTCTCCGGGGAAACAGAAACCACCGAGCTGTCCGGCGAGCCGAAGAAGGCGGCCATGGGTCCTCCGGGGCTCTGGTGCAGCTTTGTGAAGGCCTGTACCGGACTCAGTCGCGGGTGACCTGAGACCCGCATAGTGAGGTTCATGACGTACACGTCGCCCGCTCGAATCGCGTCTTGCACGGTCCTGACCCGCTTTGTCCAGGTCTGCTCGTCCATATCGACCTTGGCGCGGCCGAGCACCGCCCGACGAGCTGCCCGACCCTTTGGCGCCAAGCGAGAGTTAGCCGAGGAATCATCGGGGATCTCGGGCGCATCACCCTGCTTGGACCATCCGGCCCGCGAGCTGGCCAGCGCGCCCGCGTAGGTTCGTACCTCGGCAGTCCCGTCGTAGCTCACCAACGCCGCAGTGATGCCGAATCGCTCTTGGGTGAATGCCAGCTCCAGCGCCGCAGCTGCATGGGCCAGTGACACACCTGTCTCGCGCGAGACAGGGTCGACGGCGATAACTGAAGTTCCCGAGAACCAACCGGTGTGATCGGATGGAGCGAGAACGAGCGGATAGCGCTCGATGTCGAGCAGCGCGAATGGCAGCATATGCGGGTCTTTCGATTTTGGCGGTGTGCTGCCGCTGGGTGCCCCGATCGAGCTGATCATGCGGCCCAGCGCCCTTCCGGTCGCTGATGCATCGACCATATCAGGTCTGAGTCGCGCTTGTCAGGCCTTGCTGCCGAAGAGCGTGTCGAAAGCGGCGCTGAGCTTCTCGGCCACCGCGCCACCGCGCTCCCGCACCGCTCGCGCGCCTGCCACTGCGGTCGTCAAGATCACCTCATCGGCATTGGCGAGATCCGCAAGCGTGATCTCGCCCTCCTCGGCATGGATACCCAGGGCCTCGGCGGCATCGAGCACCACGCCACGGGAGACTCCGGCAAGCGCCGGTGGGCTCGGGGGCGTGACAAGCACTCCGTCCAGAAACAGCCAGATGGTCGCCTGGCTGGTGTCGATAATCAGACCTTCCGGGGATACGAGCACCGCAACGTCGGCGCCGAGGCGCTGGGCGACGCCCAAAGGCTTGTCCCAAGGCGATCGATCCGCCGGTTTGGCGGCTCCTGGCGGCAGCGGGGGGGCGACACATTCGACGACCGCGATCAGCGGGCCGCCGGGTACATCGATCGTGCTGGGCTTGCCAGACGTCTCGACCTCGATTGTGCCGTCCGTGCCCACCAAGAGCGTCATCCGGCCATATGGCTCGGCCCATCGACGCGCGGCATCGCGTACTGAATCAGCGGCCGCCGCAAGCACAGACTCAGGGCATCCGCCGGACTTAAGACGAGCCAGATGACGCGCAAGTAGCGGGACTCGGCCATCTTGGACGCGCATCGTCTCACGCAGTGCGACCTTGAGCAGCAGTGAGCTGAGCGGCCTGGCCGTCATCGCTAGTGCCTGAAGTGACGGTGGCCCGTGAAGACCATCGCCACACCGAGTTCGTTTGCTTTGGCGATGACTTCCTCATCGCGCACCGAACCACCCGGCTGGATGACTGCGGTGACGCCGGCTGCGGCACAGACCTCGAGCGAGTCCGGGAAGGGCATGAACGCGTCGCTTGCGGCCACGGCGCCTTGGGCACTATCCCCCGCCTGCTCTACGGCTATGCGAGCCGAGTTCACACGGTTCATCTGGCCGGCTCCGACACCCACGCTCACAAAGTCCCGGGCGAGCAGGATTGCATTGCTCTTGACGCTTTTGGCCACGCGCCAAGCGAAGAGGAGCTGCTCC
>JAURYZ010000227.1 GCA_030653635.1 Coriobacteriia bacterium
TTCCTCGGCATCTATGGCTATACGGGGTATTCCGCGTCCAAGTTCGCGACGATGGGCTTCACCGAAGCGTTGCGGTTTGAAATGAAGCCCGCAGGCGTGCAGGTGCACGTGGTGTGCCCACCGGACACCGACACACCGGCGCTGGACTATGAGAAGACCATAAGGCCGCCTGAGACCGATGCGATCGCTGGCGGCATCAAGGCTATCCCGCCGTCGCAGGTGGCAGAGGCGATCGTGCGGGGTGTGAGCCGAGGAAAGTACTACATCATCCCGGACGCTTTGAGCCGCTAGTACTTCAGGCTCAAGGGTCTTTTGCCCGAGGTGTTCTTCATGATTGTTGACGGGGATATCGCCAAGGCGCGCCGCGTCGGTAAGTGAGTCGGACTGGGCGCTTCGGGTAGGTATGGAAATTGCCCCTGAAGCTGGCCAGATGGTAGAATGACCGTGTTCAGGCAACGTGCAGAAGGTGTGTGTCTTCTTTATGCGCTGTATACCATATCGCCCTCGCCGGGCCTGCTTGCCTGAACAACACGCACCGCTCCGGCGAGGGCGACCCTTATTGGATACCGCATGCATCTGACCGTGGTTGGGCTCAGTCACAAGACTGCGCCTATTGAGATACGCGAGAAGCTGACCTTCCCGGCGAACCGCCAGGAGGAGTCGCTCGCTATCCTGACCTCATCTGGGGATGTCGTTGAAGCCGTCATCGTCTCAACGTGCAACCGCACTGAGATCTATGCGGTCACGGCTGCGGGCTCAGATGGCTCATCGGCCATCATCGACTTCATGTGCGAGTATCACGACCTGGATCGCCATGACCTGATTCGCTACCTGTATATCAAGGAGGGCGAGGCGGTCGTACACCACCTTTTTCGCGTGGTCGCTTCGCTCGATTCCATGGTTATCGGTGAGGCGCAGATCTTAGGTCAGGTCAAAGAGGCCTATAAACTCGGATTTGAGCACAGCGCGACCGGCCGCATCTTTAACCGGCTGTTCCGCCAAAGCTTCGAGGTCGGCAAGCGCGTGCGCACCGAGACGGCCATAGGCGAGTCGGCTGTGTCGATCAGCTACGCCGCGGTCGAGCTGGCCAAGAAGGTCTTCGACACGCTTGAGGGTCGCACCGTTCTAGTCGTCGGTGCCGGCAAAATGAGCGAGCTTACGGCCAAGCACCTGTGCAGCAATGGTGTGTGTAACGTGCTCGTGACCAACAGGACCTTCGAGCGCGCCGAGGAGCTCGCGGCTCGCTTCGATGGCACCGCGATCCCGTACGAAGAGCTCTACGTACGCATGGCCGACGCGGACATCGTTATCTCGTCGACCGCCGCAACCCAGTACGTCATCACGAAAGACGAGGTCGCCGCTGCGCTTAAGGGTCGCCGGGGCAAGCCGCTGTTCTTTATCGACATTGCCGTTCCGCGCGATATTGACCCAGCTGTCAACTCGCTTCCGGACGTGTTCCTGTACGACATCGACAGTCTTAACGGCGTGGTCGAGTCCAACCTAGACGAGCGTATGCGCGAGGCCGAGAGGGCAGAGCACATCATCGGCGACGAGATGGGCGAGTTCGAGCGTTGGCTTGAGTCCATGGAAATCGTGCCGACCGTCGCGGCGATGCGTGCGAAGGCCGACGCGATTCGCGCGGCCGAACTTGAGAAAGCCATGAAGCGCCTCAGCGGGCTTTCCGAAAAAGAGCTGCAGACCATCGAGATGCTCACCACGTCGATCGTGAACAAGATGCTCCACGGACCCACGAGCCGCCTCAAGAACGTCGCAGGAGAGCGCTACGGCATCGCGTATGTCGAGGCGGCGCGCTACCTGTGGGGATTGGATACCAATCCCGAAGGAAAGAACCCGCACGGCGGATTGCTCAAGACACTCCTCGGCAGGGCGAAAAGGCCCGTCGATGAAGCTCAGCGCGATGACATGGAGATGGGAGACACCCTTGGCTGCTAGCCGCGACAAGCTCACGATCGGGACCCGGGGAAGCAAGCTTGCCCTGTGGCAGTCCGAGTACATCAAGTCCAAGGTCGAACAGATCTCAGGGCTGCCGGTCGAGCTTACGATCATCAAGACCACCGGCGACAAGATCTTGGACGTGCCTCTAGCCAAGGTCGGCGGCAAGGGGCTGTTCACCAAGGAGCTCGAGGTTGAGCTCTTGGCGGGCACGGTCGATTTGTGCGTGCACTCGATGAAGGATGTGCCCACCGAGCTTCCCGAGGGCCTGTTCATCGCGGCTATGCCAGAGCGCGTCGACCCACGCGATGCGATCGTGAGCGGCGCTGGTTTCGATCTGGACTCGCTGCCGCAAGGCGCTCGTATGGGCACTTCGAGCCTGCGTCGTGTCGCGCAGGTGCGTGCGCTGCGTCCCGACCTTGAGATCGTCGACATACGAGGTAACCTCGATACTCGCATGCGCAAGGCCGAGAACGGCGAGGTCGACGCGGTCATTTTGGCCGCCGCTGGAATCACCCGCATGGGCTGGGCTGATCGCATCACCCACTACATCTCCACGGAGCAGATGATTTCTGCCGTGGGACAGGGCGCCATCGGCATCGAGATTCGCGAGGACGACGAGTTCATGCGGCATGTCATGGAGGCCATCGGCCATCCGGAGACCATGGAGTGCGTCACAGCAGAGCGCATCGTGATGCGCATGCTCGATGGCGGCTGCCAGGTGCCCATTGGCGCGTACTGCCGCTATGAGGGCGACAAGCTCGTGATGGATGCGATGGTCGGCTCGGTGGATGGCACCATCATCCTTCGTGACCGGCTGGAGGGTGCGGCAGACGATCCGGTCGGCCTAGGGCAGGAAATGGTGCTGCGCCTCAAGGAGCTTGGCGCGGTCGAGATTCTGGCCGCTGTTCGCGCAGCCGCTGATGAAGGTGGCGTCGACAAGCTTCTCGAGACCTAAGAGACCGCATTCGGAGGTCGAATGGCACAGGCGTCATCCACACACGACCAGCCGCTTGCGGGCCGCACCATTCTCGTGACGCGTGCCAATCACCAGTCTCGCGCCTTAAGTGAGCCATTGCGCGCTTTGGGCGCCACCGTGATTGCCGCTCCCGTGATCGCGATTGTGGATCCCGAGGACACGGGTGTGATCGAGGATGCCGTCGCCGCTCTATCGACGTACGACTGGGTGGTTCTCACCTCGGTGAACGCGGTTGAGAGATTCACCAAGCATTTTCCGCCCTTTACGGATGTAGGAATGGCATTTCGGAAGGTGAAGGTCGCGGTCGTGGGTACTGCGACCGCGCGCGCTTTGGAGAAGATTGGCGTGTGCGTGGATCTCGTACCAGATGAGTTTTGCGCCGAGGGTCTAATCGAGGCATTTCGCGAGCTGGGCGCAGGGCCGGGCTGGCGCATTCTCGTTCCCCGGGCACTTGAGGCGCGCGAGGTGCTTCCCGAGACCCTGCGGGGGCTCGGCTGCTCGGTCGACGTGGTGCCGGTCTATCGTACCGTTGCCGCGACTCCAAAGCCTCATGTCGCCCAGTTGCTCGCGAGCGGTGCTGTGGATGTCGTGACGTTTACGAGCCCGTCGACCGTGCGGCATTTTTCGCAGTTTCTGTCGGATGCGGGAGTGGACTTTTCGGCGGTCATGTCGGGCATCAACTTGGCCAGTATCGGCCCAGTGACCACCGACGCACTGCGAGATGCCGGGTTCACGGTGAGCATCGAGGCCGAGCCTTCGACCATCGAAGCGCTCGTAGGGGCTATCGTTCGGATGTATCACTAGGTCGTCATTGACAATCTGCAAATCGGTCGGCATCCTATTGAATGCTCTGCGGCCTGCCGCAGCTGCACCAATCGGGGACGTGGCTCAGTTGGGAGAGCGCTGCCTTCGCAAGGCAGAGGTCGGGAGTTCGAATCTCCTCGTCTCCACCACAGGACTTATGTCGAGGCGGCCTGCACTTAAGGACGCCTCGACTTGCATCCAAAAGAAGGCGCCCCGCCGGGCGCAACGACATCAAAGGGAGAATCATATGGTTACTTAAGAAGCAGTACCGAGCGGCTTTGACGCGATATTCCAAAAGGTCGTGTATTACGCAGGCCCGATCCTTCAGATATCGCTGTGGATCGTCATGATGGTCGCTGCAATCTACGCGGTCGTGCTGTTCAAGCGCCTTGTCGACTTCCAGACGGGTGCCAAGAAGGCTGCCGAGACTGACGCGGTCGCGCCTGAAGCTGACAAGACCAAGAAGGACAAGAAGTCCGACGCGATCCGAGTCGAGGATTTCGTCGAGTAGCACTCCCGGCGTCCGCTTCCTCGGCGGAGCCATAGGAATCGAAGCACTTGGAGGCACCCATGCACTTCCCGACGTATCGTCCACGCCGCCTGCGCGGCCATGAGACTCTGCGCGCGATGGTTCGCGAGACCCAGCTTTCGGCCACCGACTTGATCTACCCGCTGTTCATCGAGTTCGGCGAAGGCGTGCGACGCGAGGTTGCCTCCATGCCCGGAGTCTTCGGCATCTCACTTGACCAGCTGCCGGCGGAGATCGATGAACTGAGGGCACTGGGTGTTCCCGCAGTCATCCTTTTCGGCCTGCCGGAGAGCAAGGACGATGCTGGAACCGGTGGATATGCCGAGGATGGCATCGTCCAGCAGGCGATATGCGCCATCAAGGCTCACGACCCCGAGTTCTACGTGATCACCGACGTGTGCATGTGCGAGTACACCTCGCACGGGCACTGCGGCATCATCGATGACGCCGGTCGCGTGTTGAACGACGTGTCGCTCGAGCTGCTCGCCCAGACCGCTGTCAGCCACGCTGAGGCGGGTGCTGACATGGTCGCTCCCAGCGACATGAGGGACGGCCGCGTGGCGGCCATTCGCTCTGCGTTGGATTCCGAAGGTTACGTCGACGTTCCGATTATGGCCTATGCGGCCAAGTACGCGAGCGCCTACTACGGGCCGTTTCGCGATGCGGCGGATAGTGCGCCGGCTTTTGGCGATAGGCGCGCATATCAGATGGACCCGGCCAACGGCCAGGAGGCCCTGCGCGAAGTCGCGCTCGATATCGACGAGGGCTGCGACATCGTGATGGTCAAACCTGCGCTCGCCTACATGGATATCATCCGGCGAGTCAAAGATGAGTTCGGCTATCCGACCGCCGCATACAACGTCAGCGGCGAGTACGCGATGGTCAAGGCCGCAGCCGCTAACGGGTGGATCGACGAGAAGAGAGTCGTGTTGGAGACGCTGCTCGGATTCAAGCGGGCTGGCGCCGATCTCATTCTCACCTACCACGCCAAAGACGCGGCGCGCTGGCTTGCCGAGGACTAGACCACGACTGGCACGGCGGTCGCTCCGATCGGTGGATGACGCAAACGACACACGAAGGGCTCAAGCTCAATGGCTGATAACGTGGGAAACTCCGACGCACGTCCCGACCTCGATCTTGATGAGGCTTTTGGTGATGATGCGCCTACGATAGACGAGCAGGAGATGGCTGAGGCCGAGGCGGGCTGTGGCGAGGTTGCCATCAGCATTCCCCTCGGGGGCCACCCGGCTGGCGTCGAGCGTCAGCGGCATGGCGGCGCGCGGTCGATGGGCTTTCGACCTGGTGGCGGCGCTGAGGCGCTCGCGTATCAGGAGCGCACCGGCATCAAGGCTCCACGCATCATCGCCTGGGAGATCACCCGCAGCTGCAACCTCTCGTGCGCACACTGTCGCGCATCAGCCGAGTTCGGTCATTACCACGGCGAGCTCTCGCTCGATCAGATCAAATCGACCATCGACGATATCGTGACCATCTCCAACCCGATCATCATCCTGACCGGGGGCGAGCCGCTAATGCGTCCTGACATTTGGGAGATCGTCGATTACGCCCACGAGAAGGGCGCGATGCCGGTCATCGGCACGAACGCCACGCTCATAACCGACGAGATCGCCGCCAAGATGGCCGAGCATAGGATTCCGCGCATCAGCGTCTCGATCGATTTCCCGACCGCCGCCGAGCACGACGAGTTTCGCGGCCAGCCGGGCTGCTTTGATCAGTCCATCGAGGGCATCAAAATCGCCAAGCGCCACGGCGTGGGCGTCCAGATCAACACGACCGTCACCACCCTCAATGCAGATAAGATCGACGAGATCCACGACCTCGCGGAGTCTCTCGGCGTGGATGCATTCCACATCTTCATGCTGGTACCGACGGGCCGTGGCTCCGACATGCTGGACAAGGAGCTCCCGCCCGAGGAATACGAGCGCGTACTCACGTGGGCCTATCATCGCCAAAAGACGAGCCCGTTGCACTTCAAGCCAACGGACTCGCCTCACTACTACCGCATCATTCGCCAGCTGGCCAAGGCCGAGGGCAAGAAGGTCACTCGCGAGGAATACGGCCTTGACGCGATGACCCGCGGTTGCCTGGGAGGCATCACCTTCTGCTTCATCAGCCACGTCGGCGACATCCAGCCGTGCGGCTACTTTGACATGCAGCTTGGCAACGTCAAGGAGAAGCCATTCTCCGATATATGGACAGAGTCCAAAGTCTTTAACGACCTTCGGGATTACAACCTGCTCAAAGGCAAGTGCGGCGCATGTGAATACAAGGCTGTTTGTGGCGGT
The DNA here is from genome assembly GCA_030653635.1 of Coriobacteriia bacterium. GTDB lineage: Bacteria > Actinomycetota > Coriobacteriia > Anaerosomatales > JAHIQC01 > JAHIQC01. The sequence goes on from JAURYZ010000227.1 coordinate 6,572, forward strand.
TGCCGCGCACGAGCCCTTGAGCTCACGGGCGATTACCTCGAGGCCGAACCGTACTGCGTGTACGAGCCTCCCGGTTGGACTGGGGAGTGTGAAGGCGCCTCCGAGTAGTTTGGCAGCCCGAATACGTGGGGCACCCGACGTCTTCGGGTACATTTCCCATGCTAGGTAAGTGACCAGGGAGAGTGGTCGTATCTCGTCTGCGGAGCACAAGACGCAACCGCAAGCGTGGTCGCGTCGTCCAGCTATTTTGTGGTCGGCGGCCGTGTTTGTGGTACTCGCGCTGCTCGCAGCCGGGTTCTCCACTTGGTATCGAGATTGGGCGCTAGCCGATGCACGCGCCAAGATGACGCATGAACTCGCACCCTACGCCCAGGCTCTGGCGACATCTGTCAGCAATCGCCTTGCGGTTCAGCGTGCCCTGACTGAATACGTTTCTGCCGAGAAGCGCGCAGGCATAGACAAGGCAGAGTTCGACGTTTTTGCGACCGGTCTTCGTTCGAGCATAGATGGGATCATCTCGGTCTATATAGCCCCGGCAGCGGTGGTCACATATGTGAGTCCCCCCGAGGCGCTGTCCGACCACAACGCTCGCTCGCTGCGCGAGGATACTCAGCAGTATGTTCGAGATGACGTCGAGCGAGCCATCGTGAGTGGCGATATCGCCGTATCCAGCCCACACGAGCTGCTCACCGGCGAGTTTGGGATGACGACGTTCCAGGCTGTCCGAAACGCGGATGGGAGCTTCTGGGGACTCACCGGCCTGCAGATAGAGATGGCACCCTTGCTAAAGGAGTCCGGCGTCGTCGGCGCTTCCCCGCGATTCGACCTCGCCGTCCGAGGCTGGGATGGCACCACGATAGCTGGCTCGGACGAGGTGTTTCGGGCAGACCCTGTCACCTACTCGATCGAAGTGGCCGGAAATAGTTGGGCTTTGGCTGGAGCTCCTACTGGGGGGTGGGGCGCTGTGGTCGGCGGGCTGGATTGGCGTTTTGTCATGGTCGTCGGCATCATCCTTTCCTTGCTCGCTGCGGTGGTGTTCTATCGACTTGCAACTCAGCAGTTACGTTTGCGTGCGGAAGTTGATGCACGCACCCGTCGAATGACGGAGATGAATGATCGCCTCGCCGGGGACCTTCAGTCCCTGAGGATGGCCGAGGAGACCATGCGGTTGAGCGAGGAGCGCTTCAGGTATCTGTGGGATGGATCCCCGCTCGCAGCCATAGGTACCCAGTCCAGTGT
>JAURYZ010000240.1 GCA_030653635.1 Coriobacteriia bacterium
AGCAATGAGTGCGTCAGCGACGGTGCTGCCTACCACGGGAAGCTCTATGGTCTCGCCACCAAGGATGAGCGTGACGTTGACCGCATGGCGGACCACGACACTCATACCGTCAGTGACCTCGACGTCCAGTCCCGGGGAGACCAAATCGCCCTTATGGATTTCGATGTCAGCCTGCGCGAGCAGTCCTTCGACATCGTCAGCTTGCGTCTTTAGGAAGAGGGATTCTCCGTCCACTACGACGGTGACCCCCTTCTGTGCCCACACGAATCCGGTGATGGTGAGTACTACGATGAGTGCTGGGATGAGAACTGCGATTATGTGCTGCGTCCGAAGGAATCGTGCCGGGCGAACCGGCTTCTTCCTCAACAGAACCCCTCAATGATCGGCTACAGTTCGGTAACAGAACGAGCTCGAATTATACCCACACCGTAGAAGCGCCCACAAACGCGCAGGTCGCCACGGTCTGGACTTTGGAGTCGCGCGAAAACCAGGCGGTCGAACCCCTTTCGGGGCGTGCTGTCAAGCCAGCGCGACGATCCTGCGACCCAACTCCTCGGCATCAACTAGAGCGCCTTCGTGGCCGGATATCTCTCCGGGAAGATCGGGGCCTTCGATGTCGACAAGTTCGCCCAGCTCGGTCTCGAGCACGGCAAACACGCTGCGGGTGGTGGTCACCGCACACTCAGAGCCGTACGGATCACCGCCGCCCCGCACAATCAGAAGCGCGCCGGGTCGGCGCGGCTCGCGCGGTGGCAACTTGAGGATGTAACGGCGGGCCCAATAGGGCTGACAACGGTCGTAGAATGCCTTGAGAGTCGCCGGAACACCAGCAAAGTACACGGGGCTCGCGATCACGATCGCGTGGGCCGCATCGATCCGAGGATAGATGTCGTGCATGTCGTCGTTGACGACACACTGGCCCATCGATGAGCATTGCCCGCAACCGCTGCACGGATGGACATGGAGCTCGGCCAACGCGAGCCTGTCTGCGACCGCTCCTGCGCTCTGTATCCCTCGAATGCACGCATCGAGCATAGCGGTGCTGTTACCGGTGCGGCGGGGGCTTCCCGCCACACAGAGCACACGAACCGGGGTATCGAGCTTGGGGGCCATCGGCTCAGGAGGGCCCAAAGCGCTCATCGCGAAAGATGCGGCGGGCGTTCTGAAGGGTCGCGGTGGCCAATTCAGCGGTCGGAATCTGGCGCACCTCGGCGATCTTGGCGGCACTGAGCACGGACCACGCCGGCTCGTTGGGCATGCCGCGATACGGTTCGGGTGCCATAAACGGGCAGTCAGTCTCAATTAAGATGCGGTCGATGGGCACGGCTGCGGCCGCTGCGCGGATGGCGTCGGCGTTCTTGAATGTCACGGGACCCGCAAACGAGATATAGCATCCCAAATCCACGAACTTGGCAAGAAGCTCGGGGTCTCCCGTGAAACAATGGATCACACACCCAGAGTCGGGGACTCCGACGTCGTTGAGTATCTCAAGCCCATCTTCGTGAGCTTCCCGTAGATGGATGATCGCAGGCAAATGACAACGCTGAGCCGCAGCCAACTGCACGCGAAATGCGCGACGCTGAACGATTCGCGGCGAGTGGTCGTAATGGAAGTCCAGCCCAATCTCCCCGATGCCCACCACGCGTGGGTCGGCGAAAAACTTCAGCATCCGCTCCTCGGCGCGTTTATTGAAGTCCTTGGCGTTGTGTGGGTGTGCACCAAGGATGATGCGCACGTCGGGCACGCGGACATGGGGAAGCTCCCACTGAGTAAGGCGCTCGTGTGCCTCCGCGATCCACGCATCCAGATTGTCGAAGGTGCCCTCGGGCGTTTCGGTCGCGTCGGCGACCGTGACGATGAAGCCTACGCCCGCCATCGCGGCACGCTCGATGGCTCCGGCCGGGTCATCGAGCATGTCGAGGTGAGCATGCGTATCGGCGATCAGGGCGCCGAGGCGCGGAAGTTCCGTCGGCCTTTTGGGCATAAACACCCCAGTCTTTCTGTGTTACCCGCGACTACTCTTCTTCGTAGATACGCGGGAATAGCGGATCTCCCTTGATTACTGCATTACCCGAAGGCAGGCCGCCCCACGCGGCTTGTGCGCAGATATCCGTGACGTCGCGAATCTCCCCCAGGCCCAGTCGACGCCACACCTCTGCGCTGGTCTGCGGCATCACCGGGGCTGTGAACAGCGCGGCGATGCGAACGGCCTCGAGCACATTGTAGATGACAGTCCTAAGACGCGGCATACTCTCGTCGGTCTTGGCGAGATTCCATGGGGCCTCGTTTTCGATGTAGCGGTTGGCTTCTTTGATGAGATCCCATGCGGCCTCGAGAGCGGCGACGTACTCGAGGCGCGACATCGCGTCTTCATACTTCTCCGGCAGATTGTCCGCAATCGATCGCAGGGTGTTGTCTGCGTCGGTAACCTTCGCATCCGGGGGCTCGGGCACCACGCCCTCGAAGTACTTGCCGACCATGTTGAACAAACGCGAACACAGGTTGCCCCAGTCGTTGGCCAGATCGCCGTTGTAGCGCTGGACCATCGACTCCATCGAGACAGACCCGTCATGGCCGAACTGCACGTCACGCATGAAGTAATAACGGTAGGCGTCGACCCCGAACCGCTCGACCAAAGACGCGGGGGTGACTGCATTGCCCTTGGACTTGCTCATCTTCTCGCCCTTGGTGAGCAAGAATCCATGCGCGAAGACCGTCTCGGGCAGCTCCACGCCTGCGGCCATGAGCATTGCGGGCCAGATCACGCAGTGGAACCGAATAATGTCCTTGCCGACGAAATGCACGTTCGCGGGCCAGTGGCGCTCGAAAAGAGCGGCCGATTCGGGGTCGTCGGCTCCGTAGCCGATGGCGGTGATGTAGTTCAACAGGGCGTCGATCCACACATAAGTCACGTGGTTCTCAGCGAAGGGCAATGGGACGCCCCACGTGAAGCTCGTGCGGGAGATGGAAAGATCCCGCAGGCCTCCCTCGACGAAGCTCACGACCTCATTGCGGCGCGTCTGCGGCTGGATGAACGGCCTGCCTTCAGCCTCGCGCGCTGCATAGAAATCGAGAAGCGGCTGCGCAAACTCGGAGAGCTTGAAAAACCAGTTCTCCTCGCGAAGGAACTCGACATCGCGCCCACACTCAGGGCACTTACCGTCCACGAGCTGGTCTTGGGACCAGTAGGTCTCGTCCGGAACGCAGTACCAGCCGTCGTAGCCGCCCTTGTACAGGTAGCCCGCATCATGAAGCTTGGTCCAGAACGCCTGGACCCCTCGCTTGTGGCGCTCCTCGGTGGTGCGGATGAAATCGTCATTGGAAATACCGAGCATCTCCCATGCCTCGAGGAACTTCGGAGCCACCGAATCGACCCACTCCTGAGGGGTGCTACCGTTCTCCTCGGCGGCTTGGGCTACTTTCTGCCCGTGCTCGTCGAGGCCCGTGAGGAAGAACACGTCATAGCCGGCCATGCGGCGGTAGCGCGCGAGCGCGTCAGCGGCGATGGTGGTGTACGCAGTACCGAGGTGCGGCACCGAGTTAACGTAATAGATCGGTGTTGTAAGATAGAACGAACCCTTGCTCATATGTTAGGAAACTCCAATGCTTGGGGATTCTTGGAAAGAGACTCCGAACAATCTCGTGCAGATGATACCGCTTTCGCGTCGCCGAAGTGCACCGAAGCTCTACTGAGCGGAAAGGAAACGCCATGAATGACACCGGAATAGTACGTCGCGTCGATGACCTCGGCAGGATCGTCATCCCAATGGAGCTGCGCCGCACACTGGGAATCAATGTGCGCGACCCGCTCGCAATCCTTGTGGACGGAGAACGCATAATTCTCCAGAAGCATCATGATGTATGCTCTATCTGCGGAAGCCCGAAGGACATCGCTCAGGTCAAAGAGCGGCCCGTGTGTGCAGATTGCATCAGCACCATCAAGAAAGCCAAGTAGCGAGAAACGATGCTTCGACAGAAGCTGTATGGTTTTCCCCTTGGAGAGGGTGGTTACGGCCGCGATGGCGTCAGTCGTCGCGGCCGTAAACTGTCTTGGGTCCGTGCACTGAAGCGTACACATCGTTGCGAGGCACCCCTGAGCGCTCGGAGATTTGCTTGATGGCGTCTTTGCGGGTGCATCCTGTGGCTACGAGCGCCTCGACTTCTTGGCGCAACTCCTCGGCATCGAACTCAAGTTCGCGAGGCACGGGCGGGCCTATGAGCAGCACCGCCTCACCTTTGAGCACGCGACCAGCCACAAGCTCAGCCAGCTCGGCCACCGGGCCACGCATGACCTCCTCGTGAAGCTTCGTGAGCTCGCGGGCGACGGCGGCAGTGCGGTCGGGCAGTACCGCCGCGACCACAGCAAGCGCCGCGGCCATCCTCTTGGGAGACTCGAAGAACACGAGCGTCGCATCGAGGTCCGCGAGCTTGTCCAGGACCGCCTTTCGCTCCCCCGCCTTGCGCGGGAAGAACCCGCCGAAGTACAAAGGCTGCATCGGCAGACCGCTCGCGGTAACCGCCGCCAGCAGCGCGGATGCGCCCGGCAGCGTCTCAATCGGCACTCCCGCCTCGACACATGCCGCGACCAGTTGAGCTCCCGGATCGCTCACACCGGGCGTGCCTGCGTCCGAGACGAGCGCGATGCGTTCGCCTGCGAGCATGCGCTCCACAAGTACCGGCGTACGTTGAGCCGCGGTGTGCTCGTCGAAACGCTCCATCCTAGTCTCGATGGCGTAGCGCGCCAGCAACTTGGATGTGACGCGAGTGTCCTCGGCCGCGATGGCGTCGGCCTCGCGCAACGCATCTAGCACGCGAAACGTCACGTCGCCCAGGTTGCCGATCGGCGTGGCGCACACGAGCAGTCTTCCGGGATCGGGCATCAGCTCAGGCCCGCAGGTGGCGGCGGCGGAGGCATCACGGCTGTGGGCGCGGCTTCGGGCGCAGGAGTTGCGACGGGCTCAGCGCCGGCGTCCATGCCGGTCAGACCTCGATAGAACACGGTCCATATCGCCGAGGAGAACGTGCCGAACACAGCTCCGGGGACGAGAAGTGCCAGGAACATGAGAAACCCGATGCCGATCGCGAGTGGCCACAGACCCCCGACAGACGCAATGTCGATGACGATGACGAAGATGCCGCCGATGATGCCGACAGCAAAACCATACGCCAGGCCGATTGCCACAGTGAGTAGCCACATGACGAACAGGTCCTTGAAGCGCTTGCGCAGGTCGGCCCAGGCCATCGACAACGAACGTCCGGCGGGCTCAAGGCCCAAAACGACGTGACGGGTCGCCATCATCTCGAGCAGGTTCACGACAAAGCCAAGGCCGACGATGACGATGAACGCGAGCACCGAGCCTCCGCACAGGGAGAAGATGCCGATGGTGGGGTCTTCGCCGGACACGAGAGCGATGATTAGCGGCGCAATCGTGAAGCCGAGTACGGCGAGCACGATGATCGTGAACGGGAGGTAGAGGACCAACTCGACGAGGAAGATGCGGATCCAGTGACGGAAACCGGCGGCCCAGCCGTCAGAGGCGCGCACGGGACGGTTTTCCTCGGCCTCATTGACTAGATGGATCAGACCACCGCGAGCCGCGATGCCCACAATCCACAGCGCGAGAAGCACAATCGCGCCCACAGCGGCCACCACGATGATGAGAGGCAGATAGGGTTGTAGGCTGTTGATACCTCGCTCGGCCCAAGAGGCGTCGAGGTTTTGCATGTTTTCGGTGTCGCTTGGGTAGCTGCCGCCTCCACCACTGGCACCCACTCCGCCGGCGAACAACCCGAAGATCCACAGCACTCGGTAGCGCCAAGTGACGCTCCACGCGCGCTTGAGTATGCGTCCGTAATCCATTCGACTCACTCCTCGGGTGACATCGGATATGCGGGTGGCGCGGGTGGTGCGGGTGGTGCGGGGACCACCGGGGGTGCTGGCGGTGCTGGGATGTATTGGTCAAGATCCTGCGAAGGTTGTGGCGCAAACTGCGAGCTCGGCGCTGTGGGCGGAGCTATAACCGCAGGCGCATCGATCCCGAATAGCTGGCGATAAAAGCCAGTCCAGACGTAGTAGATGAACACCATGAGCGGCATGACCATCGCATATGAAATCAGAATCGCGACAACCCAGTAAAGCCCGAAGCCTTCAATGAATGCGGCCGGGTCTGTGCTGGAAGCCGGATCGGGCATCGATGCCATCATGCCGAACTGGAACGGCACGAGCAGCATGCTTGCGACCATCTGGACCCCGTAGTAGATGCCGATGAGGATTAGTCCCATCACGAACACCTGCTTGAAGCGATGACGCAACACGTCGCGCGAGGACGCCATACCGCCTCGGATGTCGGTGCCCGAGATGACAATGGCGCGAACTGCAATAGCCTCAAAGGACATCGCAAGCAACACAAAGACTGTCCCGATGGCGAGAATGGCGATGTAGCCGCAGCAGAACAAGACGAACGCGCCGCCAGCCGCGGAATCCGAGCCCGAATCCATCACAGCGACGATCACACCCAACACGCCAAACGCCACACCCGCGAGTACCGTCGCCACAAGCCCGATGCTCAGATCGAGACCAGCCACTCTGGGCAGGAACCTCAGTCCCGCGCGCCAGCCATCACCGAAGCGTACCGGACGGCCCTCGAGCCCCTCATTGCTCAGATAGACCAAGGCGCCGTTGTACGCCAGGTACATGAACACGGAACACAGGCCGGCCACGGCAAAGCCAACGAACGAGGCGATCAGGATCTCCTCGGAAGGTTCGGTGCCTGCCCCACTTGAGTAGGCGAGCAGCCCGATCATGGGGAGCATTGTCAGAAAGCTTACCCCGTAGCCAATTGCCAGCCAGCCCCACATCGCCCAGGACCGCCAGGTGAGACGCCATGCGTCAGCCAGGATCTTGCCGTAACGGATCACGCGCTCCCCCTTCTGGCCCGGCATGGTCCCGGGCGATCCCTGAACAATCAGGTGATCTCCACAATCTCGTACTGGCGCGTGCCCAACCCAAGCTTCTCGCCATGCGCCATGGCGATGGTGCCGTCGATGCCGGTGATACTTGCGAACTTGTCCTGGCCCGAGGGCATGCCCTCACCCCGGGAGCCGGAAAGGCCCGTCGCGGCGGTGACCATGTCGTATGCGGCCTGGTCGATAGCGATCGGGTCCATGGAAACCATGACGCCGATGTCAGGCACAATGCTCGCGTCCGAGAAGCTCCAACAATCGCAATCAGGCGAGATGTTGGTAAGGAACGAGACGTACACGACCTTGCCGTCCTTGCCGGCAAGTGCGCCCAGCGTGTGCTCAGCGATCTTTTCCTGGATGTCCTCAGGCGTGGTCTTCCACTGCGTGGCGATAGCGGAGTAGGCGCAGCTCGCGACACACTCACCGCATCCGTAGCACAGTGCGAAGTCGACCACGGCGACCCGGTCCGGGCCGATCGTTATCGCGTCCACCGGGCACCACTGCACGCACCGCTTGCACGCGGTGCACTTCTCGGCGGTGACCTCGGGGATGAAATCGGAGTGCATGCGCTGTTTGGCGCTGCGCGAACCCAGTCCCATGCCCACGTTCTTGAGCGCGCCGCCAAAGCCAGTAGCCTCATGGCCCTTGACGTGGGTTACAACGACCATCGCGTCCGCGTGTACTGCCGCAGACCCAATACGAACGCTGTCGAAATGCTTGCCGCCTGAGATTGGGACGTCGACCGCCTCACGGCCGTCGAGCCCGTCGGCGATGATGATCGGCGCCTCGATCGTTGAGTAGGCGAAGCCGTTGTGGACCGCGCACGACAGGTGGTCGACCGCGTTGAACCGCTGACCGCGGTATAGGGTATTCGCGTCAGTCAAGAAAGGTTTACCGCCCACCT
>JAURYZ010000241.1 GCA_030653635.1 Coriobacteriia bacterium
GGAGACGGAACTCGACGTGGTTGAGCTTGTTGATCTTGGGTTCGGAGCGTGTCGATTCGTCGTAGCCGAGCCCGAAGACGCCGGTGCGAGCATCGAGGAGAAGTATCGCCACCTTGGCGTCATCCGTATCGCGACCAAGTACCCGCGCGTGACCGAGCGCTATTTCACGGGCAAGGGCATGCAGGTCGAGATCATCAAGCTCAACGGTAACATCGAGATCGCGCCTCTCATCGGCATAGCTGACCAGGTCGTCGATATCACCCAGACTGGCACCACTCTTCGCGAAAACCGCCTGCGCATCGTCAGTGAGGTCTCGACCTCGACCGCGCGCTTCATCGCCAACCCCTCCGCGCTTCGGACTGTGGGGGATAGGATCACAGGTCTTGCAGAACGCTTGTCACGAGCATCGGTACAATAGTCAGGTCCGGTTAGCCCTTTTGCTAGCGTGAAACCGGTCTGCCGAGGAGAAGGGCAGCACACGAGATGCTGAGAAGAATAGATCTGGCCCGCGGCGAGCGGCTCACAGAAGCGTCGCTGCGTCGCTCGGGTGGAGTCGATGCCGAGATACTTGCGGCCACGGCGTGCATAGTCAATGACGTGTGCGATCGAGGCGATGCCGCGCTGCTTGAGTACACCGAGAAGTTCGATCATGTGAAGCTTGTCGAGATGCTCGTGAGCAAAGAGGAGATCGAGGCGGCAGTCGCCACGGTCGGCGACGAGTTCCTCGACGTCATCTCAGCTGCTGCGGGCGCGATCGAGGAGTTCCACCGCCGCCAGGTCCCGCAGTCATGGTTCACGACGCAGGAAGGCGGAGTGTTTCTGGGGCAGAAGGTCACCCCGTTGCGCCGTGTCGGCATTTACGTGCCCGGGGGACGCGCGTGCTACCCCTCAAGCGTGCTCATGAACGCAATCCCGGCTCTTGTCGCTGGCGTCGATGAGATCGTCATGGTCGTGCCACCCGATGCCGACGGTTCGGTCAATCCTTACACGCTCGCGGCCGCGGCTGAGGCCGGTGTCGAGGAGATCTACAAGGTCGGCGGCGCACAGGCTGTCGCGGCGCTGGCGTATGGCACCGAGACCATCGAGCGTGTCGACAAGATCGTGGGCCCCGGTAACGCCTACGTGACCGCCGCGAAGAAGCTTGTGATGGGTGCGTGCGGCATCGACATGCTCGCCGGACCCTCCGAGGTGCTGGTGCTCGCCGATCAGACCGCGATTCCCGCGTTCGTGGCAATCGACCTCATGGCTCAGGCTGAGCACGATCCACGCGCAGCTACCTATCTGGTCACCATCGACCCAGCACTGCCAGATTTGGTCGAAGAGGCGCTCGAGGCGTTGCTGTCCGAGTCGCCGCGCGGGGATATCACCCGTCGTTCCCTTGAGGACAACGGTGTCGTTATCGTGTGCGCGGACATAGTGGCGGCACTCGACGCAGTCGACCTTATCGCGCCCGAGCACCTTGAGGTGCAGATGGCCGACGCATTCGACCTGCTCGGGTCGATTCGCAACGCGGGCGCTATCTTCCTAGGGCACTGGACGCCTGAGGCGGTCGGCGATTACGTCGCCGGTCCGAATCACGTGCTGCCCACGGGAGGGACCGCTCGCTTCTCAAGTCCGCTGTCGGTAGACGACTTCGTCAAGAAGTCCTCGGTGATCTCATACTCTGTCGAGGCGTTGGAGTTAGACGGCCCGACTGCGATGATCTTGGCCGATCGCGAGGGGTTGTGGGCTCACAGCGCTTCAGTTGGCTTGCGACTCGCGGCCATCGACGACTTCGCAGCGGAGCTTGACGAAGACGAGGGTGGCGAGTCGTGATGGAATCCATCCGTCCACCCCGTCCGCAACTCGAGGAACTCATCCCGTACGACGTCAAAGACGTTAAGGCCGAGGTAATCCTGTCGAGCAACGAACACCCCGACAATCTTCCCGGTGAGATCGTGGAGTGGCTTGCGGATCGCCTGCCCCGATTCTCGTTCAATCGTTATCCCGATCCGACCGCCAAGGAGCTGCGGGGGCTCATCGGACAAGCTAATGGGCTAGAGCCGAGCAACGTGCTCGTGGGTAATGGCGGCGATGAAATCATCTTCGACATCTTGCTTGCCTGGGGCGGTCCGGGTCGCACCTTGCTCGATCTGCCGCCGACGTTTGCTATGTACGCCATCGATGCCACCTCCACCGGAACCACGGTGCTAAGTGTGCCGCGCAAGGCGGACTTCTCGATCAACGAGGAGGCGGTCTTGGCGGCTTTGGCAACTGGCGACGTTGACGTGGTGGTCATTGCCAATCCGAACAACCCGACGGGCAGTCTGTCCAACGAGTCGTTCCTGATCGACGTGCTCAACGCCACTGACGCGCTCGTCTTGGTCGACGAGGCGTACTTCGAGTTCAGCCGTCACACTATGCGTCCACACATGGAGCGTCACTCGAATCTCGTGATCCTGCGTACATTCTCCAAGGCGTTCTCGCTGGCCGGCCTGCGCGTGGGCTACGCGCTCGCTCATGAGGATGTCATCTCGGAACTCATGAAGGTGCGTCAACCCTACTCCGTGGATGCCTTTTCACAGTGGGTCGCCACCAAGGTGTTCCGTGAGCGCGTGGTGTTCCAGTCAGCCATACGCGACATCATGCGCGAGCGTGACAGGCTGCTTCACGGCCTGTCGTCGCTATCGGGTGTGCAGGTGTTCCCGAGCGAGGCGAACTTCGTGCTGTTTCGGGTGGAGCAGGCAGGAGCGCTGTGGCGCGACCTACTCCACACTCACTCGGTGCTCGTACGGGATCTCTCGCGTGCGCCGGGACTTGAGGACTGCTTGCGAGTCACCGTGGGCAGTCCGCAGGAGAACACTCGCTTTCTAGAGGCGATGGCCCATGCGCTGTCCTATCGCACGGAGTCTCAACTCATCACGAACGACGCAGCTCAGCGCCACGAGCAATCATCGACCGCAGCAAACCTGGGTCAGCCGACCGTTTCGTCCGAGGAAGTGGGGTACTAGCCGATGAGTCGGAATGCCACAGTCACACGCACGACCAAGGAGACCGACATCACGCTCACACTTGACCTTGATGGCTCAGGTCAGACCGATGTGGTCACGGGTGTCGCATTCTTCGACCACATGCTGGAGGCGTTCGGTCGCCACGGGCTGTTCGATATGAAACTTTCGGCGACCGGGGACTTGGCGGTCGACGCCCACCACACGGTCGAGGACGTCGGGATTGTGCTGGGACAGGCCATCGCCGTCGCGCTGGGCGACAAGGTCGGCATCAGGCGCTTTGGTGATGCCGCGATCCCCATGGATGAGGCGCTCGTCTTGGCCGCCATCGACATATCCGGACGCGGCGGCGTCGTCTACGAGATCGACCTGCCCATCGAATTCATCGGGACGTTCGACACCACGCTTGCCAAGGAGTTCCTGGTCGCTTTGGCCATGAACGCGGGTCTTACGCTGCACTTGCACAGCGTTGCAGGGGAGAACAGCCACCA
>JAURYZ010000253.1 GCA_030653635.1 Coriobacteriia bacterium
CTGCCGTGACGCCCCTCATCACCAATTCTGGCTCCCCGACGGGACGACCGGTCTTGCGATCGATAGCGATAACAATGGTGGCAATACCATCTCTCGCAAGGAGCTGACGGTCACGCAAAACAACCTTACCCAAGTCGCCTACTGAAAGACCGTCAACGTACACGACGCCGCTCTCGACGTGCTGCGCGATTCGAGCCCCGTTCTGGTCGAGCTCGAGACAGCCTCCGTTTTCCATGATGAAGATGTCCTGTCGGGATATTCCAACAGCCAAGGCGTGCTCGCAATGCGCCTGGAGGTGTCGAGTCTCACCATGTACAGGCATGAAGTACCGAGGCTTGATGAGATTAAGCATCAGCTTCAGTTCCTCGGCGGCGGCGTGTCCTGAAACGTGCACGTCATCGGAACCCTTGTGCTTAACGTGGGCCCCGGCCTTGGTAAGGCGATTGATGACCCTTGAAACGGCCTTTTCGTTACCTGGGACGGGGGTTGCCGAGATGATGACGGTATCCCCTTCCTGAATCTGCACGGCGCGGTGATCGCCATTGGCCATGCGTGCGAGCGCCGACAGCGGCTCTCCTTGGCTTCCAGTGGACAAAACGCACACCCGCTCGGCGGGAAGGTCGCCCATCTCATAGGCATCAATAATGTCGTCGTCATCGATGATCAGGTAGCCAAGGGAGCGGGCTATCTTGGTGTTGTTGATCATTGAGCGCCCGGTAACCACGACCTTGCGGCCGCATCCCACCGCAGCATCACACACCTGCTGCAACCTGTGGATGTGGCTTGAGAACGAAGCTACTATGACGCGCTGCTCGGCAGCGGACATGATCTGCTTTAGGGCCGGGCCAACTGCAGCCTCAGAGCGAGTGATACCGGCAGACTCGGCGTTGGTCGAGTCGCTCAGAAGAAGCAGCACGCCTGCTTTGCCGGCCTTTGCAAGCTCCTGGTAGTCGGTGAGTCGACCATCGATCGGGGTCTGATCGAGTTTGAAGTCACCGGTGTGCAGGACGTTGCCGACGGGCGTCCGCACCAAGACGGCCACGCCGTCCGGTATCGAGTGGTTGACTGCCATGAAGTCGAAGCCGAAACACCCAAGGTTGACGTGAGCACCAGCTCTAATCTCGCGAAGCTTGGGCTTCTTGAAACCATGCTCGTCGAGCTTGCCTTTGATAAGTCCAAGCGTAAGCTTGGTGCCTAGAATCGGCGTCTTGGAATCAAGTTCCTTGAGCAGGTACGGAAGTGCGCCTGTGTGATCCTCGTGGCCATGCGTGATGATGATCCCGCGCAGCTTGTCTTGTCGTTTCACGATGTAGCTATAGTCTGGAAGAATCAGGTCGACACCTGGATGGTCCTCGTCGGGAAACATGATGCCTGCGTCAATCACGACCATATCGTCGCCGTACTCGATCACGGTCATATTCTTGCCAATCTCGTCCAGCCCGCCGAGCGGGATGACGCGAAGGCGCTTCTTGTTATCTGTCATGTGGAGGGGTGATGCTCCTTTGGGTCCGGCCTGCATTCATCGGCAGGCATTCTGAGATTACATCGCCGCGCTGACACGCGACGTTACTGTCAGGTTTCGTGTCGCCTAGAGGGGCAGCAGGCCCGTGTGACGCATGACGTGCTCAAGCTCGGCAGTCTGGTGGTCGAGCGCCTCGACCAGCGGAAGCCGCACGCCGCCTACCGGGAAACCGACCAGCTCGAGGGCCTTCTTGACCATGATCGGGTTCGCCGTTATGAACAACGCCTTCATCATCGGCATAAGTTCGAGATGTGTTCGAAGCGCGCGAGTGTGGTCGCCACCAGCTTGCGCGTACACGAGCTCGCGCATCCGGCCTGAAGCGACGTTGCCAATCGTTGAAATGACGCCTGTGCCGCCGAGTGCCATCATCGGCAAGGTGAGCTCGTCGTCGCCGGAGAACAGCTCGAAACCGTCTGGTGCGCCGGCCATTATTGCCGCCGCCTGTGACAGATCCGCGTTGGCCTGCTTGAGAGCAACGATGTTCTCGCAGTCGTGGGCGAGTCTTAAGACGGTATCCGGATCCATGTTGACAACGCACCTGCCGGGGATGTTATAGAGCACCACGGGCAGATCCACAGCCTCAGCGATTGCACGAAAGTGCCGATACATGCCTTCTTGCGGAGGCTTGTTGTAGTAAGGAACGACAGCCATGATTGCGTCGACGCCCAAGGCGGCGACCTCTTTGGCAAACTTCACTGAGTCAGCCGTGCAGTTGTCGCCGACGTTCGCAATGATCGGCGCTTTGGATCCGACCGCATCGATTACAGCGCGAAAGAGGTCCATCTTCTGCGGATAGAACACCGTCGGCGACTCGCCGGTGGTTCCGCAAACTATCAAGCCGTCGCTTCCCTGCCCCAGGATGCGATCGGCAAGTGCGGCAGCTCTGGGTAGATCCAACTCAAGTTCGGGCGTGAAAGGAGTGACCATCGCGGTCAGCAAGCGCCCGAAGCGCTGGTGGGTCATGGTGGAGTTCTCCTCGGCAGTACGCGGCTTGAGCCGCGGATACGAACGCTCTTAGGCACATATTGTGCCACATCTCTGGCCTGCGGGCGTCACAAAGACACTTCGTCACCGAGGTGTAATGCAAAGGGCCTCTTCTTTTGAGGAGGCCCTTTGTACAGACAGTGGTCTGTTGACCAGGATCGAGCCCTCCGAGACTCGTCCACGCGACCGATGTGGAAGCGGACGAAGCAGTAGACGGCGTGTAACTCAATGCCGAGGAATCCCAATCGACAAAATCGACAAAAACCGCAGTGTCAGTCGCAGCGACAGTCGCTCCCACCGCACCCGCAGACCGGCCAGATTCGCAGGGGTAAGTATCCCGGCGAGGTTCACAGAATGGTCTGTAGGCGTAGCTTCGCTGGAAACCGAAGCTGGACTGATGTTCGACCAACTCGTTCCGGAGTTTGTCGAGTACTGTAACGCGCGCGTCTCGTCGTTGACCGTAGCGGGCAAATCTTACGTGACATAGTTGGCGGGATAGTTGATGTCGACGGTATACGTACCAGGAAGCGACGTCAGGCGATACGCTCCATTGGCGTCGGTCGTTGTGGTGGCCAGAAGTGATCCATCTCCGGCTCTCAAGCTAACAATGGCTCCAGTGATGCTCGTTTCCGAGGAACCTTGAATCCCATCGCGATTCGCATCTAGCCACACTCGATCACCAAGGGCATAGGGAAACTCAGGTTCCGCTGGCTTCCTGTCAGCATCCACGCCGAGAATCGGGTACTCAAAACGGAGCGCGTTAAGTTGGTGTAGGAGGTCGTGCCGTCAGGAAGAAGCACGTTGGAGTACACGCTGGGCGAGCGGATATAGAAGTCCCGGTTGCCATCGTACGTCGTGGCATTTGTGATCGTGGAGTGAACCGCGCCCATGTATCCAAAAGTGTTCAGTGGCGTGACATAGCTGGTGCCGTATGCAGCGCTCCGCCGCCTAACTCCCCAGCTCGAACCGACGATGCAGGGCTTCGATAGCGCGATCTGTATCCTCGGCGCGAATCAGCACGGAGATCGTCGTGTGGGAGTCCGACGTCTGTAACACCGTGACCTCAGCCTGGGCCAAGGCCTCGGCCATCGTTGCCATGACGCCCGGGACACCATGCATCCCAGCTCCGACTAGCGTGACTTTGGCGAGCCCTTCGCGAAGTACATACGCTAGGCCGAGGCCATCGAGTACGCAGCTCGCGGTGTCCAAGGATCCCTGCCCCACAGAGAACACCATGGTGTC
>JAURYZ010000255.1 GCA_030653635.1 Coriobacteriia bacterium
CGCCCACTATGTAAGCCTTGATCGCACCCAGCCGCGAAATCTCAGTTGCTACTTCTGCCGGGACTGAATCCTTAGCTACGAGGAGCAGTGGGCCATCGACGACTCCTGCCAAAGCTGACGCCGGCAGGGCGTCGGCCCAACCATAGCCGCTCGCAATGACAACCGCGCGATCCCCATCGAGCGGGTCGGGGAAGGCCTCCTTTGACAGCTCAACGGCCGTGGCGGTCCTGGTCGCGCCAGAAATGCGAGAAGGCGGCGGTAGAACACCTGTAACCGTGACGGTCGCCCCCACAGCATTGGCGGTTACCAGACCACCAGCGCTCAAGAAGGTCCAGCCTCCGGTCGTGTTCGCACTGAATGTCCGTGTCGCCTGTGCGGTGTAGTTGACCGTCAAAGTAACGGGGCCCGATGTGGTCAGCGATGGAATCTGGCCAACCGTGGCAGAAGCCTCATTCCTGATTACGACATCCTTCAAATCGATGTCGCCCGTGTTCGTAACTGTGTAGTCCACGGAGAAACCCGCGCCCTGCTCAACGGATGCGGTACTCGGCACAACGGCAATCGTCATCTTGGGGTCTACTACGGTGATCTGCCTGGTCGCGCTCACCGAGGTGGCCCCGGCAGTCGCGGTCGCAGTCAACGAAGAAGTCGATGCCAAGGGCCCTAGGGAGAAGCTTCTCGAAACGGTCGCACCAGCGGCGATCGTTGGTATCTGAGCCAGCACTGTGCCCGCGCTGTCTTGCAGGCTAACCGGCCCGATGACGGCACCGGAGGTGTTCGTCACGTTGTAGGTGATTGCCGCTGAACCATTCTTCATAACTGCATCTGGAGCCAAGATAGAAAGATCCAGTATGGGGCTGACGCGTCGACCGACAATCTCGAGCGACTCGCCGTATCCACGCTGCGCGTTGTTGTCCCACACCTGGAGCGCATATATGTATGACACACCCGCAACTGCACTCGAATCCAAGTACGATGTGGCCGATGTTCCTGGCGCAGCAGTAAGCTCTACCCACGCGGGCGTTTGCCCGTTGTCCAAGGTGCGCCATACGCGGTACGCAATCGGACGTGTCTCGATGGTCGTATGCGCACGGGATGCGTAAGGAGCACTCCACGATAGTTGAACCCCGGCGGCACTTGCAGCACTGAGCGATCGTACCTGGCCGTACCTGTATCCCTTAACGACCACTTCGTCAATGAAGGCGCCCTGACCCGTCTTGACTGTCTGGTTTGGACCCTCACTAAAGTCGATGAACTGGAAGTACGCGTACCCACTTTCACGTGAAATACTCACCAAGTAGGTGGGATCCGAGATGTCGAAGACGCGCTGCTGCCAAGAAGACGTCAACGGGAACCCGTAGTTCGGCTGAACCCGCGTGCCATTGTCGGACCAGCCGACATTGAACGAGTTCGCATCAGACATGCCGAGGCTTGGCATCACATACTTGAAATACAGTGCAGAAGAGTAGTACTCCGAAAGCTCTCCGAGGTTCATCTGCGCGTAGCCAGCCGTTCCGCCTGGGTACGTCGTTCCCGCAGCAGTCCCGGCACACCAAAGCGACTTGACGCCCAACGAAAACTTGAGTCCGCTGATCCCCCATGAAGCGGTCGCTGGGGGAACCAAATTGAATGCACGGATGTCCCAGTCAGCCACGGGGGACGTTTCAAAGCTCTGAAGCGCCCGCACCTCTGCAGGAACGGTCGTCGGGCCCACGGCATATGCGGGCGCGGCCAAAGCGGCCCCGATCAGCAAGCTCGCTAGCGTGGAGACGGCCGGAAATACAAATCGATTGGTGCGCATGGTGCTCACTCCATCGTATTGGGGAAGAGGAGAATGACGTCCTCCGCTATCGGACGCAACTCAGCAGGACTACTGCCAGCCGCGGTGATGATCACCTCGAAGACGTAGCGACCCCGAACAAACGCAGCCGTTGCGGAGTTCTGGCCATTGGTGCCGAAGTAGACCGGAATGCCGCGATAGGAGAACTCGGCTGCATCTTGCGGGTAGGCCGATCGACTGACATCCGTGACAAACTTCTGTGCGCCGGTCGCGCTTCCGCGATCGTGCACTGAGGCAAGAATGCGGCTAAACACCGCGCCTGACTGATCGGAGTCGATTGGAACCGAGGCATCCGTTTCGGACTTCACTGGGCTGCCGAGAACATACCCCGGCGCGGCGCTCGGCAGCAGAGTCGCCAAATCGGCTATCGGCTTGAGGAACGGGTCATCCGCGCCCGGCGTGACCGTGCCGGTCGGCGTGATAGAGGGAGTGCTTGCATTAGGGGGTGTACGGGCATCGGTGATGGACTTGATGAGCTTGAGAGCCTCAAGATCCGAAGGCACCTTCACCAATCGAGCACGAAGCATCTCAAGAGCCTTGGTGGTTTCCCCGCTAGCGACGAGAGACTGGACGGCGTCCACGTCGTATGGGTCTGCCTGAGGCACTTCGGCCAGCCCACTGGGAGCGGGAGCCGACGTGGGCTTGGGGCTGGAAAGCGCCGAGACGCCGAAGACCACCCCCGCCAACGCGACTACGAAAGCGGCCGTGTAGATGTATCGTCGAACCGGATCCTTGGATCCAGGCTTCTTGGATGGCGCAGGTGTAGCTGACATGCCGCGAGTCTCGTTCCTATAGGCGTTGCTGGACGCCGCTCAATCATCACGATTGTAACCAGTGTTACAAACAACAAGATCCAGAGTCAAGGCCTCTGCCGCTTTGGTGAGCCTCTGCGTCACGCTTGCGTCAGTCGGCGTCGATGATCTCGCCAGCAGCCCGCAGCAAGGAGATCAGATCCGCCTCTGGTCCACAGGACTCTTGGACGCGCTGGACCAGCACCGCGACATCGAGAAGCTCCGCATCAGCGGATGCGCATGTCTTGCACAGCCACAGTGCGATGGCCGGAAATGCATCCGCATCCCCGGACTGTAATGCGAGTAGTTCACCAGCTGTCCACTCGACCTTTGATGACGCTGCGAACTGCTCCTCGAGTTCGGGCACCTGACCTGGCGTGGCCGCGAACGCTAGGATTCCGTGACCCTGGAGTGTCCAGCGCATCGTTGAGAGCGTGGACACGATCTTGATACGCAGCGCATCTGGCACTGCGTGCCAGCCGTCAAGCTGGTCGTATACGATAACCACGGCGCGATAGTAGCCCGTTGCGAATCGCGCAAGCGCCCCGAGGGTCTTGCGCGGCGCGCGGGTGATCTTGAACTCCTGAGCCATCGCATCCACACCGCTTTGACGGTAGACGCGCAATCCGCGTGCGATGACCGGAGAAATATGCTCCTTGATGTGCGCAAGCACGTAGTCAGAGACAGCAAGCTGCTCGACCTCTGCTGCCGTGGGCCCCTCCCGCAACGAGGTGGGCTCGTCCTCCTCGCCCGTCTCGCCGTCGTCATCGGACTCCTCCGGGTCTATCTCGTGGACTTCCTGTCGGTTCAGTGAATCGCGCATCACGACATCCAGGTTCGCCGCACCGGCGCGCTCATCTTCACAAGGACCGAAGATTTTAGCGGCGCCATCCGCAAGATCG
Organism: Coriobacteriia bacterium; assembly: GCA_030653635.1. Lineage (GTDB taxonomy): Bacteria > Actinomycetota > Coriobacteriia > Anaerosomatales > JAHIQC01 > JAHIQC01. The sequence goes on from JAURYZ010000255.1 coordinate 3,534, forward strand.
GCCGCAAGAGACGCTCGAAATGGCTCGAGGTCTATCCCCTCTAGGCCTGCGAACGCGTCGAGTGACTCATCGAAATTCTCGAGCGCTACGGCACAGGCCGAGCCCAGTACATACGGGAAGCCGGGCCCACCGAGCCGTTCAGCGAGTCCGGACAGGGCGCTTCTAACGCGACCGAAACGCATCATGGTCAGTGGAACGTACACGGCCAGTAGGCCCAGGCCGTTCACTCCTGACATCGAAGAAAGTGCCTCTGATACCGCTGAGCGATGGTAGGAATGCGGAATCTGATCGCTCTTGAGCACCCATACCGGCCGCGTCTTGGGATCTGAGGCGCTGGCATCCAAGGCCGACAAGAGGGCCGTGGAGTTGACATGCTTCGCCAGTCGCGTCGGCGCAACATCCCCCTCGACCTGCTCTTGCACGCGAAACGGGTTTGCAAGTAGTCCCATGGACCGGTAGTGCGAATCTCCGATCGGGTACTTTGGTGCTTCAATCACGCTGATCCCCTTCATCGTGTGGATGACGGCTATTTCTGAATGGCATCCATATTGTAACCGTACTGAACAAGTAACGGGCCCCGACGGAAAACCGTCGGGGCCCGTCGTCACTGACTTGCAGTGGTAGGTCAACAGACCTGCCAGCTACTTGTTGTGACACCTTTCGCACACGCCGCGATTGTCGGTCCG
>JAURYZ010000265.1 GCA_030653635.1 Coriobacteriia bacterium
TCGACGCTCGCAGTTGGCGCAAGAGCAATCTCTGCGTCGTTCCCACGAAACGAGACCAGTCCCACTCGGTCCCTGCGCTGATACGCGTCCACCAACAACTCTAGGATAGCTCCCCTAGCGGCATCCATGCGATCCGTGGCCCCCATCGAGCCGCTAGCATCGACGCACAGGACGATGGAGGCGCCCACCTTGTGCTTCCGAACCTTCGTGTGGACATCCTCTTGGGCGATGTTTATCGCCATGTCGCCGATTCGCACCGCCTGAAACGGAGCTGCGGCACGGATGGTGGCATCAAGAGCAACATCAGTGCTGCCTGCCCGAGCGGGCTCGGAACGAGTGTAGCGTCCGCGTCCGTCGGTCGAGATGGTTTCGTGCCGTCTTCCGCCCATAGAGCGACGTGCCTCGTCCAAAGGTCGCAACAGGTCCGCCGAGGAACCAAACAAATCAATCTCCTCGGAGATTCCATTTGCACGCATTACGCTGGCGGCCAAGGCGCCTGCGCCTGAACTGTCCGTGGAATCGCCGGGATCGGTGTGCGCATCTCCGGAGTCCGAGCCGATGGCGTCAAGCGCTGATGAGACACGCTGTTCGTCGAAAGTCTCATCGTGAAATGGCGTCTTGCGCATTCGATGTGCAAGCACGAGCGGTGCAACAATTCGAACATCATCGAGCTCTACACAAGCGCGGCCCGCGAAGGCCGCGTATGCGGCGGCTGCGCGCGCCATCACAAGATCGGCTCGATGGCCATCGACTCCCATCTGAGAGCACAACGTGGCGATTGAGTAGAGTATCTCGTCGGATACGACGACTGTTGGAAGTCTCAAGCGCGCATGTCTGAGCTTGACTCGCAGTTCATCCTCCGAGTCGATCCATGAGCGCGCGAATGCGGAGGGGTCCTCCTCAAATGCATGGCGACGCTTCACGATGTCGACGCGAGACGAAGGCTCACGCACACCCTCGACCTCGACACACAACCCGAAGCGATCCAGAAGCTGGGGTCTCACATCTCCCTCTTCAGGATTCATGGTGCCCACAAGGATAAATCGAGCCGGGTGGGTGTAGGCGATACCTTCCCGCTGCACAACGTTGACGCCCATAGCAGCCGAATCAAGGAGTGTGTCCACGAGATGGTCGTCAAGTAGATTGACCTCGTCGACATACAGAATCGAGCGATTGGCCTCGGCAAGGATGCCTGGTTCGAAGATGCGCTCTCCGTGCTTGAGCGCGTGCTCGAGATTCAACGTCCCGACCAGACGATCCTCAGTTGCAGAAACTGGAAGGTCGACCACGTACGGGCGGCGCTGAAGCTTTGGGAGCGGTTCGCGTGAGGAGTCGCGTCTCTCGCGGCACTCAGGACACCATGCGCCAGGGTCGGCCGGGTCACAGGAGAATCGGCAGCCCTCGACGACATCCATCTCCGGCAGCACCGCAGCCAAAGCGCGAACGGCCGTGGATTTTGCCGTCCCCTTCTCGCCGCGGACAAGCACGCCGCCGACGCGTGGATCCACGGCGTTCAGCAACAACGCCGACTTGAGCGTCTGCTGACCGACGATGGCGGTAAACGGAAAAATGTGAGCGGGTCGCGACGTGACAATCCCTCCGCAAACTCAGGGCCCTACTACAATATACGGTAGCAGAGCCCCAGTTGCTATCCCACATTTGGTACCTGTGACCCACCGTGACCCACCCGTGACCCACCTGTGACCCATCCGTGAACCCTAGACCGTCTTCCACTGGAAGTTTCCGCACGTGGCGGGGTCTAGACCCTCTTGATTCGGACAAGTGTTCACATACACGCAGTCGTCGCAACTCAGTCCATCGATAGGAGAACCGCCTGCGGAAGGCTCAAATGCTGCCTCGGTAGCAAGCGTGGGTGTCTCAACGGGTCCAAGATCGGCCAGAATGCTGTCAATCTCGGTATCGTCATCGACCAGCACTGGCGGCAGTGGTGCCTCGTCAGCAGATGAGGGCATGGTTTCATCTGCGTACGCACCCATGACTACAGTCCGACCGGCCGTCGATGAATCATTAGTCGAAATGAGCTTGAGAAAATCGTCCGGATCGTTAGCCGGCTCTTCGAAAGGATCCGGCACATACGCGGGTACCTCGACGACGGGCTCGGTCTGCGGCTCGGTCTGCGGCTCGGGTTCTGGCTCGGGTTCTGGCTCCACAACACCACCCGCAAGGGTTTCCACATCTGCACCCGCGCCCTTGTCTGCAGTATCCCAAGGCCACGTCGCTTCGGGCTCGACCTCCTCGATCACGGCTGCAGGTCCAATTGACTCGGGGGCAACGATGCCTTCTGACTCAAGTGCACCGGTGGCTCGCTTGAGCGCTCCTGCCAGTCCAGTTCCCTTGGGCTTATCGGTCAGCGGCACGGCGACGACATCAGAAGGCGCCTCCCAAACTCCAGCGTCATGAGCGGGCTCATCGCCGGGCTCCTCGGCGGGTGTTTCGTCCAGCGTCGGCTCAGCCTCGGCAGGCGCTTCGTCAGGCGTATCCTCATTTATCGCCACGACAGGTGCAGCGGCGGGGGTCGAGACGAGCAAGATCGGCACACCGCTGTCCAAATCGAGAACGAACACCTCCGCATCGCGGTGTTCGAACGTCAGCTCACCAGACAGGCGCGTCAGCGCGTCGAGCGCGTCGGCGCGGTTGGAGTACAGCACTGATGATATGAGCCTAAGATCGCCAGTGTCTCGACCGCGTCCCAGCAGGAAGAATCCCAATTCAAGCACCTCGAATCATGCATCCGGAATCAGTGCGCAGTATGTTTCACGTAAGTCTCTATGCTAGGGCCGCACCGGTGGCACGGCAACCCGCTTTATGAGCCATATTCAGCGGGAACACTGATAGCGAAGCTCTTTAAGCCTCGCTATGTTCACTACATCCTTATCGGGTATGTCCCCAGGCATCTCCGTGACGGCACACACACTTTGGAGACGATCGACGCAAAGCATCGCTTCGAATGACTCGTCTTTAAGGAACCCCTTGCCTATCCACTCGTGCCTGTCGCGGTGCGATCCGAGTTCAAACTTGCAGTCGTTGGCATGGATCAGAGCCAAAGAACCGGGGCCGCATGCTCGCTCGATGTCATCGACGAGTGTCTCCCATGCCGCCGAAGAATCAAGCTCGATTCCGGCGGCGAAACCGTGACAGGTGTCAAAACACACCCCTACCTGCGCGCGGATTTCATGTGGCAGCGCGGCAAAAACGGCCGCGAAATCGCCAAGGCCGGAGCCGAATCCGCGAGTCGCGGTGTTTTCCAAAAGCAACTTCGTGTCCGGAT
>JAURYZ010000270.1 GCA_030653635.1 Coriobacteriia bacterium
GTCCGCTGTCCCGACGAGCAGGTCTCGGCTCGCATGCGGACGGCCATCGATGAGGCCAGCGCCGCTGGCGAGAGCCTTGGTGGGACCTTCGTGGTTCTGGCTGAGGGACTTGTTCCCGGATTGGGCGGCTACGCTGAGGCCAGACAGAGGCTCGATGCGCGTCTGGCAGCTGCGATCATTTCGATCCCGGCAATCAAGGGCGTTGAATTCGGAGACGGCTTCGCACTCGCTCACCGACTGGGGTCCTTGGCTCATGATGCAATCATGTACGCCCGTGAGCGGGGCGTGTATCGCGAAACGAATCGTGCGGGCGGTCTGGAGGGCGGGATGACCAACGGAGAGACCTTGGTGATCCGTGCTGCTATGAAGCCGATTCCGACGTTGATGACCCCACTCGCGAGCATCGATATCGATACGTTGGAGCCAGTAGATGCGTCACGCGAGCGTTCCGACGTGTGTGCTGTTCCGGCCGCTGCAGTCGTTGCTGAGGCTGAGGTTGCTTTGGTGCTTGCACAAGCGCATCTGGACAAATTCGGTTCCGATTGTCTGGGAGACATCCAGGCGGCGATGCGGGCGTACCTTTCCCGGATTACCGCGTGAGTCATGTCCTACTCATAGGCTTCATGGGCTGCGGGAAGTCGACTGTAGGACGTCTGCTCGCACTTCGCCTCGGGCGCACGTTTGTTGACCTCGACGACCGTGTCTGCGCGCTCGCGGGTACCACAGTCGAGCGCATCTTTGCTGAGCATGGCGAAGCGACATTTCGTCGTCTTGAGGCCAATGCCCTCGAATCACTCTTGCGCGAACCTCCTTCTGTGGTCGCGTGCGGCGGAGGTGTCGTCGTGTCGGAGGGGAATCGTACACTGCTTCCACAGTTGGGAACGGTTTTCTACCTGCGTGTGGATGCAGCAGAGGCCCTTCGCCGCATTGGGGACACGTCTTCAAGGCCACTACTTGCCGGACCGGGAGCTGCGAGTGCCGCTCGGGCCCTGCTTGCTGAACGTGAATCCGTTTATGCCGCAGTTGCTCGAGTATCGATCGACACACAGGGTCAAAGCGTCCAACAAGTCACGGAGAAGATCATCACAGCCCTAGAAAAGGTGGACGCAGAATGCTGAGCAAGAAGGTGGCGGTACGGCTCTCGACGGCCGAGTATCAGGTAGAGATTGGCCGGGATCTTCTGGGGAAGGTGGGCCGCATTGTCGCTCCTCTCACCGAAGGCGCTCGAGCTGTCGTCGTCACCGACTCGCAGGTCGGCCCCATGTATGCCGGCGCCGTTATGGAGTCGCTTATCGAGGTTGGATTCGAGACCAGTGCAATCACCGTTTTGGCCGGAGAGACCTCTAAGAATTGGGAGCAGGCTGGGCAGGTCTTGGACCAGCTGGCCGAGGCCGGGCTTGAGCGTATCGATCTTGTGGTGGCTGTTGGCGGAGGCGTGGTCGGCGATCTTGCCGGCTTTTGCGCTGGGGTGTTCTTGCGAGGGGTGCCCTTCGTGCAGGTCCCGACGACACTCCTGGCTCAGGTTGATTCGTCAGTGGGCGGCAAGACCGGCGTGGATCTCGCTGCGGGCAAGAATCTGGCTGGTGTGTTCAAGCAGCCTCGCGCCGTGATTGCCGATATCGCGTGTCTTCAGACGTTGCCGGATGCTGAGTGGCGCAGTGGACTTGCCGAGGTCGCCAAGTCAGCAATTCTCGATTCCGAGGAGTTCCTCTCGTGGCTTGAGCGCAACGCCCAAGCCCTGCTGGCACGCGATGAGGACGTGGTTGCAGAGGCGGTACGGCTCTCGGTCAGTTTCAAGGCCCGCGTGGTGGCGTCCGACGAATTGGAGTTCGGCCCTCGTGAGGCGCTTAACCTCGGGCATACCCTTGGGCACGCCATCGAGAAGGTCGCGGGTTACGGCGTGTATTCTCACGGCGCGGCCGTGGCGGAAGGCATGCGTTTCGCGGCGATCGCAATAGCGGTCGCCGTCGTGCTGGGCGGAACCGCCCTCGCTTTGGCCAGCCACGCGAACACTTTGCGTTCAGCCGACCTACCCGGGATCAGCACCACTCGCCCCCACAGTACCGCTGCACTGCCAAGCCCAGAGCATGGTGGCGGGCCGACGCCGGGGCTCTCACCCGACAGCACATCGGTCGCCCCGGTCGGCGACCCCAAGAACCCCGCCTCCGCGACCCGACCGACGCCACAGCTCCCCAGCGGGGTTGTGCGACCCCCATCCGGATCTGTCCCCACGCCTGATCCCGAGCGCCCCGATGAAGAAGACGACCACGAGGTGATCACCCCCGATATTCGCGAGGATGATCCCAGCGATGACGAGGATGTGCACGAGCCTGAGAGCAGTCCTGACACTGCTCCCGCCTTCGAGAAGGACTCAGAGTAGCGGTTTTGGGAATCATCCCCAGCAACGGACAGTGAATGATCAGTTGAGCGATTCCTCGCTCCATCGAAGGGCCTGTGTCTGATGCGAATCTTGCTCGTGGAAGATGAGGCGCGTGTAGCCGCGTTCATCATCAAAGGACTTCGTGCCGAGGGAAACACCGTGGAGTGGACCTCGAGTGCCGTGGAAGCACAGGCGCTCGGCACCACTCAAGAGTTCGACATGGTGCTCCTCGACCTCATGCTTCCCGACGGAAACGGTCGAGGCGTCCTTAAGCACATCCGTGCCGCCGATGTGGGGGTTCCCATCATCGTCGTGTCTGCACTCGGCGATATCGACGATAAGGTCTCGCTTCTGGACTCTGGCGCAGACGACTATCTCGTTAAGCCATTCGCCTTCGCGGAGCTTTCGGCACGAATCCGCGCGAACGCCCGCCACGGCCAGCAGTCTGCGCGCATCCTGGCCGCAGGCGACATCTCGCTTGACACCAAGTCCCGCATAGCCCGCCGAGGAGAATCGGCTGTCGATCTACCTTCGCGGGAGTTTGCGTTGCTCGAGTATTTGATGCGGCACGCCGACCAGGTGCTCTCACGTCAGCAGCTACTGGATGCGGTGTGGGGATTCGACTTCGACACTGGCTCAAACGTCGTGGACGTATACATCGGGTACTTGCGCCGGAAACTCGACCGGCCCGGTGAATCCTCGTGCATCGAGACCGTCCGCGGGGCAGGGTATCGTGTCCGTGCGTAAGGGTTTTTCCGCCGCCGGACGCGTCGCCGTGGCTGTTCTGGGGGTTCTGGCGCTTGGGGTGCTCTTGGTGTCCACCATCGCCTACGTGATGGTGCGAAACGCAGCCACCGCCGATCTGGACTCCAGCCTGCTGCGCGAGGTCCAGGCCTATGGCGCCGCCATGGCCCCGGCCACCGATCTCGACCAACGCGGTCTTCTGGAGGCCTCGCGCGCCTACCTTGCTGGACGGACAACGGCCAGCGGCGGACTGCATCCGATACTGCTGGTGCGCATGGAAAGCGGCAAGGTGCTCTCGAACTCGAGTGTGCTGCTCGAAAATGCCACCGAAAATGGTCAACTCCTCGACCCGAAGACCGCGACGAAGGGCTTTTCGGATCTCACATACAGCCAAACATCCTATCGCGTCGCGACCGTTCCTGTGACCGATACGACAGGTACTGTACTGGCTGTGTTCCAAGCCGCCGCGCCGACCGCGGGCCTGAGCTCGATGAATCGAGAACTGGTATTCGCGCTCGTCATAGCGTGCTTCGCCGCCATCGGTCTGGGCACGGGTCTGTCCTTTGGGGTGGCGCACCGCGCACTGCGCCCTTTGCATGAAATGGCGGCATCCGCCTCCCGCGTGACACACCGGTCGCTCACCGAACGAATCGGATACGAGGGCCCGCCCGATGAGCTCGGCCAGCTGGCCGAGTCACTCGATTCGATGCTCGACCGCCTGGAGACATCCTTTGGCGAGCAGCGCAGGTTCGTGGCCGACGCCTCACACGAGCTCAGAACCCCGATAGCGGTCATCCGAGGCAACCTCGATATCATCCGGCAGCCGTGGGCCGACGACAGCGAGCGCGAGGAGTCACTACGGATCATCGACGACGAGGTCCGTCGCATGCAAAGGTTGCTCGATGACATGCTC
>JAURYZ010000272.1 GCA_030653635.1 Coriobacteriia bacterium
GCCCATGACATCTTAACGCCGTGGAGCCACGCTTGGGCCTTTGGACGGCAGACTAGCGCCAATCCACCAGCGCCTGCCGGACGCGCTGCTGCGCGTTGGCGACCATCGACTGCTGACGCTCCCAGGTCAAGGCCACCACAAGCATGGTTACGCCGATTATCCCGAGAACCAACCACCAAAACGACACCAGATACAGCCATGAACGAACGACCGAGACGAACACGATGGCCACAACTCCGCCCAAGAAGTAGCCACGCACCTTGTACGTGACTCCAGCCCCGATTGCCACAAGTGCCAGCCCGACAGTCCAAAGCAGATGGACCCAAGGCGAATTCTGGGCGAGCGGATTGGCTGCCAACATCGCTGGCACGCCGAGTCCCACGATGATCGCGAGCACGTCGGGGAGCGGTGTTCCTCGGCCAGGTACTCCCCTTCGGGCATACCAGCCGGCCCACATGATGTACGAGGCGAGCGGCGTCGTAAGCCACTCGACGGTGCCGACATCAAGCGTGTCGATCTCCGCCAGATACGCGAGCAATACCAGCGCGACACCGATATACGGCGCAAACGAGATTGAGCGTACAACTCCGGCGACAAGCACAAACACCCCGAGCAGCCCGAGGGCGGCCGCCAGTTCGTGGCCCGAAGTCCCGGCCCAACTCGGCGCCACCCCGAAAGCAGCTATGTCTGGACCGGTCAGGGCAGCCAGACACAGCATCAGCATTCCCAGAAGACCCGAGAACGCCAACGAATCGGTCCAGCGAGCGGACAGCAGACTTCCGGGGATGAAAAGTGTCGCCAGCAGCAAGTACGCGCAAATCGACACAAGGCCGATCCAGGCCCACGGGCCCAGTTTCAGGTGATCCGCTACTCCGAATAGGGCCACGAACCCGAGAACTCCTGCCAGCGCAGCCAACTCCGGACGCTTACCCAACGAAGCGATCGCAAGCCAAGCGGCCGCAGTGAGAGCGAATGTCGATGCGAAGACGCCGCTGGTCGCACCGGGCGCCGCCACGCAAATAGCGAGCGCGGCCGAACCGGCACCCCAGGCCCAGTATGTGGCCATGCCGATCTCGCCCCTGAACGGCCACGCCACAGCAACCAGTGCAAGCGCTGTCGCAGGACCGACCCACCCAACGGGCAAAACTCCGGGGATTGCCCATTCAGCCTGCATCGCTGCAGCGAGAACCAACAGCGATGAAGCAACACCCAGACCGCTGCGCGACTCCTCGGCCGTTAGGGCATCCACGAGCCACCATGACGCTGCGAGAGCCAAGAGAAGCGCTGATTGCCAGGCGATGATATCAAAGTAGTGGGCCTGGGCGACAAGGCCGCCGAACAAGATGGGTGCACTCAGGAGTCGCGCGACGATAAGCACGAATTCCTCGGAAAGTGACCAGACGGTGCGAGCAATACGTCTGCCAATGAGCCACATCGCGAGAACCGCAAGGAGTCCGATGGCGTACAGGGCACCTTGGAGCTGCGGCAGGCGCCATGCCATGAGTGCGGCGGCGGCCCAGAGGGAAAGGCCGAGCGTGACCAGTCCTGCCACCGGGCGTTTGCGGATCGCGCCGGACAGCGCCCACAGCACCATGAGCCAGACGGGCAACGCCGAATCTCGCGCCGTCACGAGCACGCCAGACAGCGGGATGACCTCGCGCACGAACGGCATCGTGAGCGTCGCTGCAGCCAACACGGCCCAGCCGCCGATCTCGGCCATCAGACGCATTGGGAACACGCCGGGCATGTTGAGTGGCGCAACATCCTCACGATTCAGGAAAAGCGAGGCAGCGATCCATGAGGCCGCGACGAACGCGACCACCGCCAAAGTGACATCGGGAGCCCAGTCGAGGAGCTGTGCAAGCACCAGCGTCGAGGACAGTTCGGCGACTATCGCAAGCGCACCGTGTCCCCAACCCCCGCGCAACAACTCATAGAACAAGTATCCGAGGACCATGGCGGCAAGGATGGCCACGTGACCCCATTGCGCCCCGGTGGCCACGGTCATGGACGCTAGGGCGAAGAAAACGGGTATGTGCGCTGCGGCGGCGATACCGGGATGCAGGCGCAACGCTTCGAACACGACGGTCGCGGCCAGCCCGATCACGAGTGCGGAAAGTACCACGGCCCATGTCGCCGGCCCGATCGCCAGGTCGATCAGCAATCCTGCGGCGCTACCGGCGACCAATACCCCAGCCGCCCAGCGCAGTGTAGTTGCGAGCGAAGCGAACGGCGGACGGTTCGCTGCGTTTCGTGCAGCAATCGCCCAAAGCACAGCGACGAGGGCCATGCCGGCAAGACGCTGGGGGGCGGGCCACGCCAGACCCTCGCCCAGCAGCCATACCCATGCGACCTGCGCCGAAGCGCCAATGACGCCGAAGAACGAGCCACCAATCGCGGTCTCGGAGTACCAGTAGACAAGTGAGCACACCGCCAACCAGAAAACCCAAGGCCACGAGCCGGCAATCGCATAGCCGTCGATGGCGATCCAGCCGTCGAAGAGCAACATCGCTGAGCCGACAGCCGCCAGTGCGACCCCTCCAGCGGCTAGGCCTAAGCGTTTGCGGACCAGGTGCCCGGCGCCATAGAAGGCTGCGGTCAGCCCGCCCAAAAACACGAGCTTAAACTCGACGCCGAACATGTCCCAGGTCGCCACAGCGAATATGGCCGTGGCCACGATTACCAAGAAAGCGCCGGTTATGGTGAGTATCGTCGTCCACGGCACGGGGCGCGGCGCAGGCCGGGGAGTCTCCATGCGTGCGGGAATCGCCGCAAGCACAAAAGCAGGCCGCGACTCGGGAACCCGAGCGACTTGGACTGTTTCTGGGCGTGCACTCCCGCGCTCGATAATGGAGGCGAGCTCAGCGCGCCGCTCCAGGTAGCGCGGGGCAAGAAGAGCATAGGAATCGCGGGGAACTTCAGCACGCTCGACAGCGCGAGCGAGGTGTTCAAGGAAGTAGTCGATCTTGCGAAGTTCGTCCCACTCGGCCGCACGCCCGGCGTCAGACATCCACTCCCCCGATCTTCAGTCCGGCGGGTCCCTGTCCACGACCCGATTCTTAGATTGTCGCAGAACTGCGGCCACCTCGGTGGCGATATCCCCGGTGATTCCCTTCACGGCGGCAATCTGCTCGACCGAAGCGGCCTTGAGTTTCTTGAGTGACCCGAAATGTGCGAGCAGAAGCTTCTTGCGCTTCGGACCCACCCCTGCGATATCGTCAAGCACGCTGGCTGTCATGGCTTTGCCCCGAAGTTCGCGGTGGTACTCAATCGCGAAACGGTGGGCCTCGTCGCGGATGCGCTTGACTAGATACAGCGATGCAGAGCCCGCAGGCAGGACGATGGGCTC
>JAURYZ010000273.1 GCA_030653635.1 Coriobacteriia bacterium
GCACCCTCCGAGGCCCCCATCACGTAGCCGCCGATCGCGATAATCCCCCAAATCGGCCCATAGGTGGCGGCGGCGAATGCCGCCATGATCGCGATGAAGGCACGCCCGTTGTCTTGGCCCAAATACTGGACCGCCGCGAAACCAACGATCAAGAATACCGAACCGACAAGCAAGTCAGCGGCCAAGAGCGGCAGACCCATGGCCACGATCGATATGAGAACGGCGATCCCAGGCGCGAACAAAGCGACCACTCCGACGGTCAAGGCTATGCCCAGTGCAGCAGCGGTGGGGTTGAACGACATCCCCTGAAGCGCCCATCCGGTCAGACCCGCGAAAGCCGCAGCGCGCAGCCAGCGCAAGATCTCATTGTTGCTTCTAGTTTTCACCTGAGCCATCGTTCCTCCGCTTATGTCGAGCCCATTAGTTACCTACGCTTGCGAGAGTTAGCATGGCGACGAACAACCACCCGGCTGCAGCTACCACCAGCCCCGTTGCCGCAATGATCATGTGGTAGGCCCTGTCGTCGGCTGAGCGTCGCCACATGTATACGGTCCTTGGGACGAACGCCGCCAACATGAACACGGGGTCTACAAGCACCGCCAACAGAAGCGCGCTGACCCGCTCGAGCATCCCGAGCACCCGTTGCGTGTCAAATGGGAGCAGGACACGCCGCTTAGATATCGGACCCAGCGCGTTCACGGTCTCATGGCCCACAATCGCGCCCATGAATCCGACCGCGACGATCGCGCACGCAAGCGCAAGAGCAGGTACGCCCATGGCCAGAGCCATCCCATCGGTCGTATCGATATCCACGAGCTGGGAGCCGATCGCCACAAGAGCGACGAGCGAGACGATGTGCAGACCCTGATCGAAAAGAAAGACCGACAGGCCGCTAACCCGGTTTGTTGCCCGTATGCGCACGGTGACCACTTCGATAACCATGTGCGCCGCCATAGCAAGAAGCACGATGTTCCACAGCTCGATGAGCGCGCCGCCCAAGATGATGGCCGTGCACAAGCCGATGAGCACGACGTGGACAAGCAGACCCCATACCTTGTCTCGTTTCGCAGCGACCAGCCAACCCGGCTGGAGCACGAAGTCTCCAATCAGGTGCCCGAGATACAGCTCCAAGAGCAGCGCCATCCGCCCTCCAGGGCCGGTTGTTGTGCCTCGCTGCCTATTGTGCATGAATCAGAGCAGTTCGTCTGCTGGTGGGTTCTTGTTTGCGCTTGCGGGTATCCTCTGTCCTAGAAGCCCGCGTATGATCTAACAGGTCTACAAGGGAACGGCGCCCAACAGGGAGGTTCCGGCACATGGCAAACGAAGAGTTCCTCGCACGAGTACCGATCTTTGCGAATTGCACGCCCAAAGAGATCGAGGCGATCGTTGCAGTGGCGCAGGAGAGCGGCTTTCAAGGTGATCAGATCATCGTGACGCAGGGAACGCCCGGTCAGGCCTTCTATCTTATCTTGTCCGGTCGAGTGGAGATTATCCGTGATGGGCAGTCCCTGGGGGCGTTTGGTCCCGGCGACTTCTTCGGCGAGATGTCCCTCTTGGATCAAGCACCGCGTTCGGCTACTATCAGAGCGCTCGAACCGACACTTTGCCTCATGTTGTCGAGTTGGGATTTCAAGGCTCTGTTGGAGCAGTATCCGTCGATAGCGGTGAAACTGCTCGAGGTTCTGAGCCGAAGACTACGCGTGGCCGACGAGCGTCTCGGTCGCTGACATAGCGTTGATGTGCCGCTTTGGGGAGGAGCACGATGTCGAGTGTTACCGGTGCGGTGCTCTTGGAGAGAGTCGCGCAAAGAATCATCGTCGCCTATCTGAAGAAGGCCGGATATGGCGATGTTCGTATCGTGACGGGCGGGTCCACGGGCGCTGGCGTTGATATCGTCTACACGGTCTCAGGTCGCCGTGCGAGGATCAAGCTCAAGTCAGACTCCTATTTCGGCACCGATCCCGCCAAGGTCAGCGATCGCGAGCTTGTCTTTTATCGGCCGGATGCCGGGCACTATGCCTTCGAATCGATTTCGAACAACATGACTCGTGAGCCCGGTTGGATGTTCAATTCCGAGGCAGACGACCTGTATTACTATTACCTGACCCTGTCTCAGCCCGAGGACGAAGTGGCCGCACTCTTAGGTGAGCCCGACGAGGTGTTCTTCAGCGAAATCAAGGTCGAGCGAGACGCACTACATATTCTGCCCATGCGGGCCACCCAGAAGTGGTTCGAGGCGCATTATGAGGACTATACTCCGCGCCCCGTCACCGTCGGGCAGCATTCGGCGTGGTACCGTCTGATACCGCGTTCGGATATCGAGGGCAGCATCCAAGGAGCCAGATTGGTCGGTTCCGTCTTTAAGACCGTGGCAGCGTAGCCGATTTCCTCCAGGCCCGGGGGCCTTGTGGAGAGTGCGCGATAATGGGCACGCCCGGCACCGTTGTCGTCGTTGACACTCCTCGGAACGATGAAGTACTATCCGTATGCCTTTCGGCTGGGCGAGTAGTGCGTGCCTTGAGTCAGGCAAAGCAACTTGAAAAGCGTACACAGTAGTCATTTTTTTTGTGGGGGTGTGCCCGAGTGGCTAAAGGGGACGGGCTGTAAACCCGTTGGCTACGCCTACCCAGGTTCGAATCCTGGCGCCCCCACCATCATCTATTCTGGGAGCCGCGCTCCCAAGTGCGGAAAGATGCCCACATAGCTCAGTCGGCAGAGCACTTCCTTGGTAAGGAAGAGGTCACCGGTTCAAGTCCGGTTGTGGGCTCCACTGACACCATCCCGGTTCGCCGGGTTTGTGCGGCGGTGTAGCTCAGTTGGTCAGAGCACACGGTTCATACCCGTGGAGTCGCTGGTTCGAGTCCAGCCACCGCTACCAAGCATTTCGCGCGGGCGAACCCGCGAAACAAGTTCGAAGATAAGTGACAGGTAAGAGGGAATGCTGGCGGAAGATCGTTCAAGAGACGATGTCCGCCGCAGAGTCTCGAAGGAGGAGACCAATGGCGAAGAAGAAGTTTGAGCGCACTAAGCCGCATGTGAACGTGGGTACCATCGGTCATGTCGACCATGGCAAGACCACCCTGACCGCGGCGATCACCAGGACCCTGTCAGACAAGGGTTATGCTGAATTCACCCCGTTCGACCAGATCGACAAGGCTCCCGAGGAGCGCGAGCGCGGTATCACAATCGCTATCGCTCACGTCGAGTATGAGACCGACAACCGCCACTACGCGCACGTCGACTGCCCGGGTCACGCGGACTATGTTAAGAACATGATCACCGGTGCCGCTCAGATGGACGGTGCGATTTTGGTCGTGTCTGCTGCTGACGGTCCCATGCCCCAGACTCGTGAGCACATCCTGCTCGCCCGTCAGGTCGGCGTACCGTACATCGTCGTCTTCCTGAACAAGGTCGACATGGTCGACGATCCCGAGCTCCTTGAGCTCGTGGAGATGGAAGTGCGCGAGCTGCTCGACGAGTACGAGTTCCCGGGCGACGACACTCCGATCATCCAGGGATCCGCACTCAAGGCACTCGAGGGCGACGAAGAGGCCAAGAAGGCCATCTGGGAGCTCATGGAGGCTGTCGACACTTGGATCCCGACGCCGGTGCGTGACACCGAAAAGCCGTTCCTCATGGCTATCGAAGACGTGTTCACGATTACCGGTCGCGGTACCGTGGCCACCGGTCGTATCGAGCGTGGCGTGGTTAAGGTCAGCGATGAGATCGAGATCGTCGGCATTCACGAGGCCACCAAGAAGACGGTTGTCACCGGCGTCGAGATGTTCCGCAAGCTTCTTGACGAAGCTCAGGCTGGCGACAACGTCGGCGTCCTGCTTCGCGGTATCGCGCGCACCGAGATCGAGCGTGGCCAGGTCCTGTGCAAGCCGGGCTCGGTCACCCCGCACACAGAGTTTATGGGTCAGGTCTACATCCTGACCAAGGACGAAGGCGGTCGTCATACCCCGTTCTTCGACGGCTATCGTCCGCAGTTCTACTTCCGCACCACTGACGTGACCGGCGTCGCGCACCT
>JAURYZ010000279.1 GCA_030653635.1 Coriobacteriia bacterium
TCACGAAGATCGACACGACCGTGTAGTCGGCGCGCTTGCACGCGGCGCGCACGAGCGACATATGCCCGTCATGCAGTGCGCCCATCGTTGGAACGAGAGCTACGGTCTTGTGCTCACGACGCGCCTGAGAAAGCGCCTGCCGGCACTCCTCTTTTGATGTGACCCTCTCCATGCTCAGCCTCCCTCGGTGCCAGCGTCGCTGTCGGCGATATCGCAAATACCGGACGCGTGATGCGCCTCGAACTCGGCAAATTGCTGCGGGTCCATGGCTGTCGATTGTGCCGCCTTCGGGAAGGCCCTGTCACGCACGTCTTGCGCGTAGTGCTCGACCGCAGCTCGTATGGTGTCGCCAATCTCCGCGTATCGCTTTGCATGCCGAGGAGTAAAATCGCCGCCCATCCCGACCAGATCGTGGAACACCTGGACTTGGCCGTCACAGCCGCCACCAGCGCCGATGCCGATGGTGGGGATCGATATCTCCTGACTCACGACAGCTGCGAGCTCGGTGGGTATGCATTCAAGTACGATCGCGAACGCGCCCGCCGCCTGCAGTGCCTGGCAGTCCTCGATGAGCTTAAGCGCCGCGGAGGTTTGTTTGGCTTGCACCCGATAGCCGCCGAACTGGTGCACTGACTGCGGTGTGAGTCCAACATGGCCCATGACCGGGATTCCGGCTTCCACGATCTTGGCGACGGTGGCAGCGACACGCATCCCGCCTTCGAGCTTCACGGCCCCAGCTCCGCCTTGGGCGATCAGGAGCCCGGCGTTGCGCAGGGCCTCCTCGGCAGATATCTGGAACGTCATGAACGGCATATCGGTCACGATCAGAGCGCGTTTGGTCCCGCGCGCGACTGCTCGGGTGTGGTGCAGCATGTCCGCAAGTGTGACGGGCAGCGTCGAGTCATATCCGAGTGCGACCATCCCGACAGAGTCCCCGACCAAGATCACGTCCACGCCCGCCTCGTCGACGAGTCGGGCCGTGGGGGCGTCGTAGGCGGTGATCATCACGATGGGTCGATGCACAGCTTTGGCGCTTTGCAGGGTGGTGATCGTGACGGATCGCGATGGGTCCGGCGGTACTGTTGCGCTCATGGGCGCGACTCCTTCCCGGGCATGCCGTCTCAGCCATATAACACAAGGTCCAAGCGGCCCCGTGCGGGGTGGGGAAGGAAGTATATCATGCAGTCCCGAACCCTTGAATTGCGCACTCTACCTGCCGAAGAACGACCTGGGGTCGTCGGTGTCGTCGGCGGGCTCGCTAGCGTCATCGGGCGAGTCGCTGGCGTCCGCGGTCGGGTCCTTGATGTCGCTTGCACATCCAGCCGCCGCAAGGTCCTTGTCGGCCTCATCGGCAAGCTCCATGGCCTCGCTCCAATCAAACGGCGCGCTGGCCGCCTTCTCGAGCAACTCGCGGGCTTGCGGGGCCATCGAGGCCGGGACGAGCAACCGGAAGGGCCGGGGTAGGTGGTAGGGACCTGTAGTACTGCTGCTCGGAGGAAATGGATCCCATGCGAACGGGACGCCATCTTGCTCAAGCAGAACCTCCATGAACGATGCGTCGAGCGCCGAGCTCAGGTCTTGCGGTGAGTACTGACCCGCGCCGAACACGGGACCCGCACCTCGTGACTCACGATATACCTCGACCCAGTCCTCGCCCGGCATCGGCATACGCACGCGATGCGGCGTCGGGGGCACCGCGGGACGCTCGGCGATATCCCCGGAAGGGGTACGGTCCGCAAAACCCGGAACCGGACCTAAGACTCTCGTGATGCGCCCGACACGGATGGTGTCGCGGGTGACGGGTGACAGGTCCGGATACCGCGCATCCGGGGCAAGCTCGAGCAGCGGTGTTATCACGAAGTCCCGCTCAGGCATTCGCGGATGCGGAACGACGAGATCAGGCCGGTCCCACTCGTCGTCCTCGGCGAGCAGGATATCGATGTCAATCGGACGCGGAGCGTTGCGTGATGCGAGCATGTCCCGACCTAGGTCGTGTTCGATCTCCTTGAGTAACGCGAGTAGGTCAGGAAGCATCAATCGGGTCTCGATGGCCGCGACAGCGTTGGCGTAAGGCGGGTCTTCGGGTAGGGGCCAAGCCTCGCTCTCGTAGACATGCGACACCCCTGACAACGCGGTGCTGGGCAGCGTGTCGATGGCACGCAGTGCTGAAGTCATGCTGGCGAGCCTATCGCCCATGTTGCTACCTAGACCCAGAAACACCTGCATCGAATACTCCCTTGTCAGGCCTTCTCACGAAGGGCGTCTATCACTTTTAGTGCTTGCACCGTCTGGGCGACGTCATGCACCCGCGCAATCGCCGCGCCGTGCTCCACCGCCCATACCGCCGACGCGAGACTGCCCCCAAGCCGATCGTCGGGGCGCTTAGCCCCGGTCAGCACACCGATGAAACGCTTGCGCGATACCCCTACGAGCACCGGGTACCCGAAAGCGGCCAGCTCAGGCAGTGCGCGCAACAGGGCGATGTTGTGTTCGAGTGTCTTGCCAAAACCGATGCCGGGATCGATTGCAATGCGCTCGCGCGCGACGCCCGCGTGTTCGAGCATGAGCGCACGGTCCAACAGATACTCGCGCACCTGCACCACGACATCATCGTACTGCGGCTCGTCTTGCATGGATCCCGGCTCACCAAGCATGTGCATGATCACCACGCCCGCATCGCATGCAGCGGCAACCGCGACCATCTCGGGATCCCGAAAGCCACTCACGTCGTTCACGATGCTGGCACCGGCCTGCACGCAGGCGCGAGCCACCTCGGCATGTCGGGTGTCAATCGATACGGGTACCACCAGGTCTTGCGACAGACGCTCCACCACGGGACGGACCCGGGCCAGTTCGTGTGTGGAGTGGAGCTCGGTCGAGCCTGGTCGTGTCGATTCCCCGCCCACATCGACGATGTCGGCGCCCTGGGC
>JAURYZ010000280.1 GCA_030653635.1 Coriobacteriia bacterium
TTTCTGGTGAGGCAACGCGCACTATTGCCCTCACGTGGTGGCCTCGTTCATAATACACGATACTTGGGCGCTCTCGAGGGGGAGGCTCCAAGTCGATTTGACGCAATGAACCGTCGTCCGCAACTCTGGGCGCCTGGATGACGGGGAGCGAGTGGCGCAACCGGCTGATCGTGTTCGGCTGGTTTTTTTGTTTCCGCCGCCAAGCGAAGACGCAACCCGTCGAATGGGCCCATCGGGTCACCCCCTCATGGCGTGCCTGGGCGTTGTTGAGAAGGGGTGGCGGTCCGCATGCGAATGCGAATCACGTTCTTGGTGATCTGCGCGTTGACGTTCATCGGGTGGGGGTCTGCAACGTTCGCAGCACCGACTCCACCGTTCGACACCAACGCCGAATGCCTCGAGTGCCATGACGTGGCGCTCGGCGGGCCAGCGGTGAGCAAGGTGGATTTCAGCGCTGGTGTGGACTACTCATCTTGCATCAAGTGCCACTGGGCGACCGTAGGCCCAAGCTTTGGGTTTCCGCACGAGAAGGTCGTGATGGTTCCCAATTGTAATGAATGCCACCGTGGCCCCAAAGCTTCTGCGAGATGGGCCGGGGAGTTCCAGACGCCGTTCGGCTACTTCGCATCGATCAACTCGCTATCCAAGAGCGCATCTGAATTGCACACGGTGCATGCGCGCGGGTCATGGCCTGCATCAAACTACGGTTCGTACTGCAAGTCGTGTCATGGGCCTGTCGGTTGCGAGACATGCCATCTCCCGCAGCCAGGACATGAGGAGCACGTCCTGAATGCAGCGCCGCAATTACCTTCGTATCTTCCTGCCACTTACGCGGTGTCGCTCGGGTCGCTACCGAGCAAGAACACCCGCAACGAGATCAACTTCGTCACCGCGGTGGTTCCGTGCGTCGCTTCGGGCTGTCATCCGCTTGCGACTCTGTCGACCACGCCGATTCCTGCCTGCACCTCGTGCCATGCTGAGAAATCGGAATCTCATGGCTACGACACTGTCGACCATGTCGCCGATGACGCAGACCTTTCCGGAGTCAGTTGCTCGCAGTGCCATGATCTTGATTTGTCCAACGAGCATGCCAAGACCACATCGACCTCCTCGGCAGACGGGTGTGGCACCTGCCATCCAGCGCCACGCAACACCCTTGTCGCTTGGGACCAGTCCTGCGTGACTGGAGGCTGTCACTCCGCTGCCTCGAGCGCCCCCATGCATGAAGGTGCAAACGACGGGCATTCCGTGCCCGCAGCGGGCACCATTTGCGCAAACTGCCATGAAGGGGCGGATCTTCCCGCAATTCATGCGACCGCCCAGAACGATACGTTTGAGTCATCCTGCTTCGTCTGTCATGGCTCGACCGGCCCGCCCGTCACCAACGACTGCACGGTGTGTCACTTCACATTCGAGGCTCATTACGATCCGATTCCGCACACCAGCACTTCGAACCTCGCTAGCTGCGACGACTCCGGCTGTCATGGCACCACTGATCTCATGGGCGCGCACACCGAGAAGAACGCGGCATTCGAGTGCATGGACTGCCACGATTCCGCCCGACCCGAGGTCCTCGCCGCGATCGCGGATGGCGTTACCGCTTGTGGCACGTGCCACCTTGGTATCACTGAGACTTCGGGACACCACTTGGTGCACGGGGCGTCTCCACCGCTTGAGGATGGCACCGGTCCGCGCTACGGGTACTGGACGGGCTCCGCAAGCGCGCAGCCGACCGGGGACTGCGCGGGTTGTCACACATCGAATCTCGTCGATGAGCACATCGGCATCGCCGGCGCGACGCCGGGAACATGGATCATCAAGCCGCGCTATGACTCGAATGGTGAGGCCCTCGACTGCGCCACGTGTCACGCCTCGCTTGATGGCACCGTACAAAGTGCTATAACGCTCGGGTTCACCAAGTGCGACGCGTGCCATGTCGTGCACGGCCCCATCAACGACGCACACACATCGTCCTTTGCGGCCTCACCCGAGGTCGACTGCGCTCCCTGTCACGACGACAACCTCGTCGATGAGCACAATGGCGGATACACGACTACGACTCCGAGTGGCAAGAGGCTGACCGGGTGTAGCGTGTGTCATGCCAATTACGAATTACCGAGGGGTCCGGTTGTCCAGGACGCGATCTCTGTGACCAACACCACGCTGTGCTCGGCATGCCACGCGGTCGAACACGTTGACCTAGGTAGCCATGAGGCCACCACTGCGGCGAGCCTAGCCTGCGCCGGGTCCTCATGCCACGGCACCGGAAGTGCCACGCAGATCGACATCAAGGCCGTTCATGCTGAAGCTGGTGCCGGCTCGTGTGCCGTGTGTCACTCACGCAGTGACCGGGTCCCAAACATCGCCATTGAGAGCGGCGAGTGCGCGAGTTGTCACTCCTCGCAAGGCGTCGACTACCACCGTAATTTCGCAGCAGTACATGCTACGACGTCAGATAGCGCGGAATGCTTCACTCCGTGTCATCCCAAGCACAGCAGCGCTACGGTAATCAGCGACGTGCGGATCCACCGTGGTGGTTGTTCAGCATGTCACAACGACACTTTCGACCTGACTGCCAAGACCGCGCGGTGCGTCGATTGCCACGGCCCGGACGCTGGGCAGATACCGATTCATACCGACTACAATGCCCGTCACATCGCTGCGACGATCGCATCCAAAGAATGCATTGTGTGTCACGATTCGGACATCAAGGACACTCATAACATGTCGCCTCAGGGCTGCAATCTGTGCCACGCGACCGCGTCACAGGGTGGTTCTGCGAAC
>JAURYZ010000002.1 GCA_030653635.1 Coriobacteriia bacterium
CATCGAGATGTGCCAAACGCTCTGTGGCTCCGTCATCGTGACGCACATACCCGAGCTGATCTCCGAGAACCTCGGGAACTGGCACCAGCTCAAGAAGTCGCTCGATGAGCTCGAGGAGCTCTGCGCCGGGCTGGGCGTCAGGATCGCGGTCGAGAACCGGCGGCGTGACAAGTTCGACGGCATAGCAGAGCTGTTCGCGGAGTATAGTCCGGATTTCGTCGGCCTGTGTTACGACACAGGACATGGCAATATCGGCGGCAAGGGCCTTGGGCATCTCGACTCGTACAAAGAACGGTTGATCTCGCTTCACCTGCACGACAACGTCGGCTCACGCGACAAGCACCAGCCCGTCTTCGCCGGTACTGTCGACTGGGAGGAGTTCGCCCGGATAATCGCAGTCTCGCCGTATCGCGAGTTCCTCACACTCGAAACCGACATAAGACACTCTGGCTTCGAGGACGAGGATATGTTCCTTGAGTCTGCCTACCGAGACGGACTCAGGCTGATGGAGATGATCTCCGAAGCGGCTCTCGCCGCGCCGACACTCACCGTGCCGACCTGAAGTGGCGGGGGTTCGTTGCCGCACCGATACCGATCGAAGCGATCTTGCCCGGCTCGTAGACCTCGATCTCGATAGTGCCGAGGCGATCATCGTATGCCTCGAGGAACTCGTCGAGTTCGACGGCCGTGCCGCTTACGGTGAACCGCGTCGCGTCGTCGGTCACGCCGGTATGGATGGTGGGCGGCCCGTCGCCAGAGAACCTCAGCGGGAGCCTGAAGATCATCGTGTTGTCCGGCCTGCCCACGCGGCAGGACACGCCATCGCACACGACATGCGCCCCCACGGGCACCGGCCTGCCGAGGCGGATGCGCAGCTTGTGGATCCAGGTCGCGAACAGGTCAGCTCTATCCGCCTTGATCAGCAGCACGACGATGACTGCGTAGAACATGACCAGCGCTGCATTGACCGGATCGATCCCCTGCGATGCGGTGGCGGTCATGCGATCCCGCTCACCTCGCTCATGGGGATGCCGAGTGCCGCAGCGACACCCTCGCCGTAGGCCGAGTCGGCCTTCGCGCAGTTGCCGATGTGGCGGATCATGACCTGGCGGGGTGCGTCGCCCATCGCACGAGCGGTGTTCTCGAACAGCACCTGTTGTTGTTCGAGAGACATGAGCCGAAACAGCTTGCCCGGCTGGGTGTAGTAGTCGTCATCATCCGCGTGGAAATCCCAGTGATCGGCCGCGCCATCGAGCGCCAGAGGCGGCTCCGCAAACTCGGGCTGCTGTTCCCACTCGCCATAGCTGTTGGGCTCGTAGTGCAGCGTCGCACCGTGGTTGCCATCGACCCGCATGGCGCCGTCGCGGCTGTACCCGTGGACCGGGCAACGGGGGGCGTTGACGGGGATCTGGTGGTGGTTCACGCCCAAACGGTAGCGCTGCGCGTCGCCGTACGAGAAGAGGCGACCCTGCAACATCTTGTCAGGCGAAAACCCGATGCCCGGCACGATGTTGGCGGGGTTGAACGCAGCCTGCTCGACGTCCGCGAAGTAGTTCTCGGGGTTGCGGTTGAGCTCCATCTCTCCGACCTCTATGAACGGGTAGTCACCGTGATACCAGACTTTCGAGAGGTCAAAGGGGTTGTAAGGCATCTTGGCAGCGTCAGCCTCCGGCATCACCTGGATCATGAGCTTCCACCTGGGGAAGTCGCCCTTGTCGATGGCCTCCATCAGATCACGCTGGTGGCTCTCGCGGTCCTTGCCCACGAGATCCTCGGCGTCGGCGTCGGTGAGGTTCTTGATGTCCTGTTGGCAGCGCCAGTGGAACTTGACCCAGTGCCGCTCGTTGGCGGCATTGATCATAGAGAAGGTGTGGCTGCCGAACCCGTGCATGTTGCGGTAGCTCGCCGGGATGCCGCGATCGCTCATGACGATGGTGATCTGGTGCAGCGCCTCAGGCAGCGATGTCCAGAAGTCCCAGTTGTTGCCTGCCGAGCGCAAGTTGGTGTGGGGGTCACGCTTCACTGCATGGTTGAGGTCGGGGAACTTGAGGGGATCACGCAAGAAGAATACCGGCGTGTTGTTGCCCACGAGGTCCCAGTTGCCCTCTTCGGTATACATCTTGACGGCAAAACCGCGGATATCGCGCTCGGCATCAGCGGCACCGCGCTCGCCGGCCACCGTCGAGAAGCGCACGAACAGATCGGTCTTCTTGCCGATCTCAGAGAACACCCTGGCCCTGGTGTAGGCCGTGATGTCGTTCGTGACGGCGAACGTGCCGAACGCGCCGGATCCCTTCGCGTGCATACGTCGCTCCGGAATGACCTCCCGGTCGAAGTTCGCGAGTTTTTCGAGGAACCAGACGTCTTGGAGCAGCTGCGGACCCCGCGGGCCGGCGGTCATCGAGTTCTGGTTATCGGGCACGGGTGCCCCGAAGTTCGTCGTGAGCTTCTTGTTTGAATCAGCCATGAGCCATATTCCTTTCGATCTCGGGTTTCGCCCTGTTCTTGTGAACTGCGCAACCCTGCCCCTTGATGCTGCGACGCACACGCTAGTGACGCGCGCGCCCTTCACACGCCTTGCACACGCCCTTGAACTGGATCTCGGTCGACTCGACCGTGCCAAACTCTGTCATCGGCCCCGGTACCCGTATCTCGTCGAGATCGGCCCCCACGACATCACGGACGAGTCCACAACGTATGCATATGTAGTGATGATGCCCTTGTGTGTTCGCATCGTAGCGCGCCGGACCCGATGTCGCCACGACTCGCCTGACGAGTCCGAGCTCCACCAGCGCCGCGAGCGTACGATACACCGTGTCGAGCGAGACGGTGGGAACCCGTTCACGCACCCTGGCGTAGATCCGCTCGACGTCAGGATGTTGGTCTGTGCCAGCGATCTCTCGCACGATCTCCAGGCGCTGATGGGTGAGGCGCAGTCCCTGCACGCGAAGCGCCCCGGTCATCGTCTCGACCCGGTGCGCCGCCTCTTCCTGTGAGACACTCATGCGTATAACTCCTAACTAGGAACCATACGCAATAGAGTGACCGCAAGGGCTCAGCTTGTCAACCATATGCGGACGGACAACATCGGTCGTGAACCGGTATACGTTGTACGAGGGGCTCACGAGCCCATCGAACGGCGCCACGCCGGCGGCACCCGCAAACGCCCACATCGTATTCACGACGAGATCGCCCGCTACACATTTCTTGTAGCCCTCGTTCGTCTCCGCCATGAACATGTTCACCGTCTTGGCCGAACGCGCCGTCACACCGGTGATATGCGAAACGGTCAGCAACTCCTCGCTACCATCGGCGCTACGGTCATCTCGGTTGGACAGAAGATACCGCGCTCGAACGACCTGCCAGTGCGCCGGAACGTCCCCAAGCCAATCGGCCCCCGAGTCCTTACTCGGCGTGGACACGCCTACTCCGGTCGTGACCGCATGCATGATGAGCGCCGAGCGCCTTTCGGCGAGCAGCTCGATGAAGTGCTACTTCTCGGCGACGAGTTCATCGACTCGCGCGGTCTCAGCATCGAGATAGTCGGCAATCGTCTTCTGTAGCTCAATCGGTGGCACTGGCAGAAGCGCCCGCAGCATTGCGTCGAACTTAATGCTTTCGACTGTGGCGCCCTGGTCCCGCCATGCTTTCAGCAAGTCGCTTTGCCATCCCTGGATGAAGTAGACGATGTACCGCATATCCCAAGGGGCTCCCACGCCGGGCAGCAGGGCCTTGATGTCCTGGTTGACCGCGCTATCGGTCGCAAGCCGCGAGACAGGCAGCGTGTGCCGCAAGATCCCCGAACGCATCACAAACACGAGCGCGCCGGCTGGCGCCATTCTCGCGCTACTCGCACCGAGCCCCTCGGGTGTGATCGTCCTTGAAGTCTCGTGCAGGACAGAACCTCGGACATCCTGCGAGGAAACCCACGGGATGTCTCCGTCCCAGTAGTCCAAGCGCGTCGTATCAGGCGTACCGCCACTCAAGAACGAGCCAGCCTTGCGGAGCGGGAGAGGCGGCCAGTCGGCCGGCGCCGATACAAGCCACGGCTCATTTGAGACTCTGATGGACGGTGTTAGCTGCATCACGCCCCCACTCCGTACACGTCGCGAAACCTCGCCGCGATCTCCTCGGCGGTTGTGCCGATCTTCAGCTGCTTCGGATCGAAGTTGTCGCCGAATGCCTCGCTCAGGAAGCGAGCTAGGTCCTCACGGATGGCCTCGGGCAGGGGCACGCGCGTCGCGGGCGGGATGAGCTGCCACAGGCGCACGATGTCGGTCCGATGCTTCTTGATGTCGTCTGAGTTGACGTGCTCCCCTGCCGCCTTGCGAGCCGTGAGATCAAGCCACGCGCGGGCTTTGAGCAGCACGAGGTGCTCGGCACCGAGTAACGCCAGACCCTCCACGGTGTGGATGACGCCGCTTCTGACGAACTCGTAGTAGTCGTTGTCGAGCAGGATCGCCGAGAGACTGGTGATCTCTTCGTCGAGGGGAAGCGGCGTGAAACGGGCGTGTCCCGGCAGCTCAATTCGGTCAGGCCTGCGCGAAAGCAGCTCGATCATCATCGGATACGTTTGGTCGCTCGGCGAGTGGAAGCGGTAGAAGCACACCTCGCCGGTGCTCTTGGAGCGGTTGCTGTACCCGCCATTCTCGATGAAGTCCTAGAAGACCTCGCCGAACCCCCCGTCCACGGCTTCGACAAGAAGAACAACGTCGAGATCCTTTGTCGCGCGCGCCTGGAGGCCCGCCTCGCTCAGCAGCACGTCCTCAGCCGCGCCGCCAATCAGCACGTAGTGCTCCTGGAATGCGGAGAAGTGGTCTCGGAATATGTGCAGTCCTCTCACCACTCGACGCGCTCCAGCAGCTGTTCAAGCGCGAGGTGCACGCGCTCGTCCTGATCGTCGCGAAGGGAGAGATAGAGCGACAGCCGATCGACCGAGCGACCGTCGGACAACAACCGCGGATCGTAGGACCAGACCTCTGCGAGATCGCGATCATCGGCCTCGTCTGCGATGGAGCTGACGCCTTCCGCCTGCGCGATCGAGACGGCGCAGTACCGCATGTCCGGGCCTTGAAGCATCGTGTAATCGCCCAGGGCGCATAGGCCGGTCAGAGGCGCGCCGGCAGCTACGCCATGCGGCAGTTCAGAAGCGAGGACTCGCCGCTTGACCGGACTTGAGAGCACGGGCAGCGCACGATCCCAAACATCTCGTCTTGGGGCAGCGAGTCGAAAGACGCGCTCTTGCCCACTGCGATTGGCCTCGACCAGAACTGCCGCTTCCAGCTCAGAGACCGCGCGGCTCACCGTCATGACGGCATAGCCAAGGTCAACGGCGGTCGTGCTCTGGCGATACTCTGGCACACTCGGGCCCAGGAGCATCCGCAAGAAGAGCAGTTGCGAGGCGGGACGCAGTTGCTGGCGCTCCTCACGCGGCGGCGCCCCTTTCGGGCGAAGATCGATGCCTGCTGGCGGGAGATACATCTGGACACCGGGGACGACGAACGGCACGCCGCGCTCGATGAGCTGACGTCGGGCGTATGCGCTGAGCTGCTCGAGGACAACGACCGCCGAGCCCGAGAAC
>JAURYZ010000004.1 GCA_030653635.1 Coriobacteriia bacterium
CACAACAGTACGTGGACAACACCTTGCTTCGGGATGAGCGCCTCGATCGGACGCTGCGCTACAAGGCCCGCGAGATGTACCTTGCCGTTCAGCTCGAGAAGCAACGCACCAAAACCGAGATCCTCGAGCTGTACCTAAACACGGTCTACTTCGGAGAAGGCTCGTACGGCGCCGAGGCTGCGGCCAAGACCTACTTCGCTAAGCACGCAAAGGAGCTGTCACTCCCCGAGTCCGCATTGATAGCCGGCCTTGCGCAGGCACCCAGTCGCCTCGATCCCTACGACAATCCCGACGGCGCGATGTCGCGGCGCGACGAAGTCCTGAAACGCATGCTGCGCAACGGCCACATCACACAAGAGGAGCATGACACAGCGCTCGCAACGCCTCTCCAACTGAAACGCGCGATTGAGCCGGAGGGCGGCATCTACCGCGCGCCGTACTTTGTCGCCCACGTCAAAAAGCTGCTGCAGCAGGAGTTCGATCAAGCCCTCGTGTTCCAGGGCGGCTTGAACGTCTACACTACGCTGGACACCAAGCGCCAGCAGATGGCTGAAGATGCTGTGTTCGGATCCTTGAATCGCGCAGGCGACCCCGACTGCGCACTCGTGTCTATCGACCCAAAGACCGGCTACGTGGTTGCAATGGTCGGCGGACGCGACTTTGCTACGAACAAGTTCAACCTGGCGACGCAGGGTCGCAGGCAGCCGGGATCGTCCTTCAAGACCTTTGTGCTGGTAGCGGCGCTTGAGGATGGCATGCCGCCAAACCGCTACGTGGACTCCTCATCGCCCGCCAAGATTCCGGCAAAGCCGGTTTGGACGGTTTCCAACTCCGAGGGCTATGGCAAAGGCATGATCACGATGGACTCCGCTACGCGAAGCTCGGTTAATACCGTATTCGCACGGCTGATCTGGGAGCTCAACGACAAAGCCGAATCCGGCGCTGCAAAGGTGTCGAAGGTTGCCAAGCGTATGGGAATCACTTCGGATATCCCGGCCTACCCATCGATCTCACTGGGCAGCCAGAACGTGACGCCCTTGGAGATGGCGTCGGCCTACGGCACTTTGGCCACCAATGGCAGGCATGTCGGTCCGATCACCATCACCAAGGTTGTCAACCCGGCTGGCAAGACTGTCTACGAGAACAAGGCGAAGCCCCAGCAGGTCTTGGAGCCTTCGATCGCCTATGCGGCCACGCAGATACTCAAGGGCGTCATCTCCGGCGGGACCGCATCCCGCGCTAGGATCGGTCGGCCAGCCGCAGGCAAGACGGGCACCTCACAGAATTACCGAGATGCGTGGTTCGTCGGCTACACACCCGATCTGGTCACCTCGGTTTGGGTTGGCTACTACAAGACTGAGACCTCGATGCTTAACGTGCACGGTGGACGCGGATTTGGCGGCACCTTGGCAGCTCCAATCTGGGCGAAGTACATGAAAAACGCCCTAGCCAACGTCGCCAAGAACGACTTCCCAAAGCAAGCCAAACCCAAGTACAAATGGAAGTCCGAGTGGGACTCGCGCATCAAGGTACCAAAACTCACGGGCCTCTCTCGAGGCGCTGTCGCCCAAGCCACAGCTGAATCCGGTTTTGTGATCGTCTACACCGAGGAGTACAACGCGACTGTGCCCATGGGCTTCGTGGTGAGCCAGAATCCCGCTAGCGGCTCCAAGCTCAAGTCAGGCGGCACGATGACAATCGTCATCTCCAAGGGTCCTCAGCCGGTGACTCCCGTGCCCCCTCCGGTCATACCACCACCGTCGAATCCAGGTACAGGAACAGCACCCTGACCCGTGTAGGTCAATAGAAGGCCCCTGCACTCCGAAGTGCGGGGGCCTTCTATCATCCAGCTGACGATCAGCGCTTGAATCGAACCATTCCCGAGGTGCACACGATATGGATATCGCCCGCCTTCTCGATCTCGTCCAGTATGAGATTCATTCCCAACACATCACTGGATATGTGTCCTGCGATGACGAGATTGAGCTTGAGTTCCTCGGCATGCTTTCGGTGATCCTCGGAGTAGTGCATGCCAACGAGCGTGCCCACGCCTGCGGCAGATAGGCGATCCAGTGCGTCCTTGGGGCCTTCCGTGCCACCAGTCATATCGACCACCATGCGACCCGCGCGCGCATTGCCTGATCCGGCAATGATTGAGGGTCCGTAGCCCTTGCGCGCACCGTCGGCGTACTCGGGGATCTCGCGCAGCGACTTGACGATGTCATCGAGAGTGCGCGGCACTCGCTCGTCGAGCCACGCCTGCACGAACGCGCTGACGCAGTTGTCGGCCGGCGTGTGACACGACATCGAAGCGAAGCCTAGTAGTCGCGCCGCATCGATTGCCCGGTAGTGGTTCACGGGCGATATGCTCCGCCTAACCTCGCCCGCTCTGGAGGCGATGAGCTGATCGCCGACCGCGATCGACACACCCTGCTTTGCCCACAGGTCGGCCTGCATGTACATAACTTCGTGCAGGTTCGCGTAGCCTGGCCCTTCGGGGTGATGCGCAAATATGAGGTCGATGGGCTCGCCTCGCTCCCGTAGGCGATCTGCCAACACGACCTCGGGGGTCTCCATGTCGATTCCAACGAGCATGCCTCGAATCTGAAGCTCGGGCTCGCCTAAGCAGATCCGCGTGTCAGCAAAGGGGTTGGTGAGCTTCTCGGCGTCAAAGAACTCCTTCTCGGAATCCTCGAGCTTATCGAAATCGCGCTTTGCCTCACTCAAGACGTGATCGATCTCCTCACGGTCACGAGCGTCGACCGAGATGCCCTTCTGAACGGCCACGCGATAGATCTCCCCAAGAGTGATGCTCATCGACATTTCCCTTCCTATTCATGCCTGGGACCGCGCAGGAGCGGTCCCGTGCGTCCCTTTGAAACCCACGGACTGTCGGTGAGATGGAAGCGCAAAGGAGCTTCCCATCCGACAGACAGTCCGACACGTCCAGTAGTGGTGATCGGCACGTCATCGATGGCGCTGGCATGCACGCTGATCTGACCGGCGCCCAGTGTACTACCGTTGTCCTTCAAGTCCAGTCCAAGCGCCGATGCGAGCTTTCCCGGCCCATTTGTCAGCTCGCGCTCGGGTCTGCCACGGCGACGAAGTTCCATAACTTCAAGGCCTACGAGCGGCTCGATCGCGCGGATGAGGACGGCGCCCGCAGTGCCCTCGGGCTCGGTCACCAGGTTGAGCATGTGGTGATTGCCGTAAGTAAAATAGACGTATGCGCGGCCAGGCTCTCCAAACATCACTGCGTTGCGTTTGGTGATCCCGCGTGTGGCGGCATGGCTCCCCACATCGTCGTGACCCAGATAAGCCTCGGTCTCCACGATCCGACCGCCCGTTGGGGTGCCGCCCTTCGTACTCACGAGAAGACACCCGATCAGATCACGCGCGACTTTAGCAGTATTCCGTGCGAAGAACGCGGAATCAAGAACGCCATGATCCGCAGCCCAGGGCTCATCGCGGTAGCCTTCTGTAATCGGACGGTCAGGCTGAGGTGGGGTGTTGCGCATGGGCACTCCGCTACTCCGGAGTCCGAGCTTGTATCGATGATACCCATACGAGTATGCGAAGGCTCCTTGCCCTCACGCCATTGCGATGCCACCATGAGCGCGGAGGTAACCATGCTCACTCTCGCGATTCTCAGCATCATTTTGTCTGCTGCAGCAAGCTATGCCGTAGGTTACGCCATCATCGCACCTCGAGATGTGTTCTTGCGCTCGAAGACCGGAATCTGGCTGCTCGTGATGTTGGCTCTCTCGTTCATTCCGCTGCCGCCTCAGCTCACCGCCCTTGATTCCGCAACTCCGTCCTTGAGCTCCGTGGCGCCGGGCATGAATCTGTCCGTGACCTGGCCGGCGGCGCTGGGCAAGGGGCCCTACCTCACCCTGTGGGTGATTGCATCGCTGCTCGCGCTTCTGGCCGGACTTCGAATTTGGAACGCCGGTAAGCCCGGATGGCGCGCCTCGTCAGCCACAGCTGCATATGACACGTCCAAAACCGGACGGGTGCGTGCAATGCTCGTAATGGCTGACACTCTCGAAGACTCCCTCGACCTGCTCAAGCGCATGGAGATCGACGCCAAGTCCGCAGAGCAATTGGCCGAGGAGCTCCATCGGGCTGGCGAGCGGTTCAGCAACGGTCTTCCTGAATCCGCCGGCGACGTCTACCGCATGGTAGCGACGATTGTTCCTCCGGCGACCGCCAGCGTGGTCACCCGACTTCTTCTTGAAGGCGCTGGTCGCCGGGCACCGTCCACGCGCTAGTCCCGAAGCGAATCGACCCAGGCACTGTCGGCGTCCAAGGTGCTCGTCGCCCTATCGAGTTGCATCATGACCGCATCGGCGCCGGTTCCGCCTTCGCTCACCCTTCGAGCCACCACGTTTTGGATGTCGACGGCGCTTATCGCGTCTGGCCCAAAGGCGGCGTCTACCTGGCCGAATTTCTCTGCAGAGAGCTCCTGGAGTGTGCGATTCGTCTTCTCGCACTCCAGAACCAGTCTGCCAACAACTTCATGGGCATCACGGAACGGCATGCCTGTTCCGACAAGATAATCGGCCAGGTCGGTCGCGGCCATGAAGCCTCCGCGAGCCCCGGCGAGCATCCGGCCGGTGTTCACGCGCATCGTAGAGAGCATCCCATCGCATACCGCCAGAGCGGACATCGTCGTGTCAATCGCGTCGAAGACGCCCTCTTTGTCCTCCTGCATATCCTTGTTGTACGCGAGCGGAAGGCCCTTGAGCACCGTGAGCAGGCCGACTAGGTCGCCAACGACTCGTCCGGTCTTGCCGCGCGTGAGCTCGGCGAAGTCCGGGTTCTTCTTTTGCGGCATGATGCTCGAACCCGTGGAGTACGTGTCGTCCATGGTGATGAAGCCGAACTCCTCGGTAGACCACAAGATCAACTCCTCGCACAGGCGAGACAGGTGAACCATGGTGACGGTACAGGCGTAGCCCAGGTCCAGAAGGAAGTCCCTGTCGCTCACGCTGTCCATCGAGTTCGCGCTCACCTCGGAAAAGCCGAGGCGATCGGCGACATACTGCCGGTCGATGGGAAAGGTGGTCCCAGCCAGCGCCGCACTTCCCAATGGCATGCTGTCGGCGGCCTCATAGGCGTGGCGCATTCGGATGCTGTCGCGCGACAGCATCCAGTAATAGGCCAGGAGATGATGGCTGAACAGTACTGGCTGTGCCTTTTGCATGTGAGTGTACCCAGGCATCACGTGACCGAGGTATTGCTTGGCCAAGCCGATGATGCTCGTGCGCATGCCCAGGGTGGCACGAAACAGCGCCGCCGCCTGGGCCTTGGCGTACATGCGCGCATCGAGTGCGACTTGATCGTTGCGGCTTCGAGCCGTGTGCAGGCGACCACCGGCCTTGCCAATGCGCTCGGTCAAGGTGCGCTCGATCGCCATATGGATGTCCTCATCGGCCACCCTGAACTCGAACTCCCCATCGCGGATCTCGCGAAAAATCTCTGAGAGTCCAGCCTCGATGGCGTCGGCGTCCTTGGCCGTGATCACTCCCTGCTTCGCAAGCATTCGTGCATGTGCAATGGAGCCCTTGATGTCCTCGGCCCACATACGCTTGTCAACGGGCAGAGATGCGCCGTATGCGTCTAGAAACTCGCTCGGCGACGCCTCAAAACGTCCACCCCATGGCTTCTTGGCCTCGGCCATATGCCTATACCTCTCCGTCCTTGCCGACCTTGCGGCGCTGACGCGCCCAGACCTTCGTAGGCAGCCCATGCAGATCGATGAATCCCTTGGCTGCCTTGTGATCGAAGCTGTCGGCCTCGTCGTAGGTGGCCAAGTTATAGTCGTAAAGCGAGTAGGGGCTGCGACGGCCGACCGGGACACATGATCCCTTGTAGAACCTCAATCGCACGTCACCGGTGACGAGCTGCTGGGTGGTCTCGATGAAACCATCAAGTGCCTCTTTGAGCGGCGAGAACCACATGCCGTTGTAGACGAGCTCAGACCACTTCTGTTCGATCTGGAGCTTGTAATGAAGCACATCGCGCTCCAAGCACAGATCCTCGAGGGCCTTGTGCGCCGTGATGAGAGTGAGCGCTCCGGGGACCTCATATATCTCTCGACTCTTCACGCCGATGAGCCGGTTCTCGATCATGTCGATGCGCCCGAAACCGTGCTTGCCGGCAATCTCATTCATGCTCTTGATGACCTCGTGGAAGCTAGCGTGTTCACCATCAAGCGCGACCGGCACACCCTGCTCGAAGCTAATCTCCACATACTGAGGCTCATCGCAAGTGTTACCGCGTGAATCGGCAGTGAGCGTGTAGATGTCCGAAGGCGGCTCGAGCCACGGATCTTCGAGCACGCCGCACTCAATGGCACGTCCCCATAGGTTGTCGTCGATCGAATACGGGCTGGCCTTTGTGGTCGGCACGGGGATGTCGTGCTCCATGGCGTAGAGCATCTCTTGCTCGCGGGTCTTGAGCTCCCACTCGCGCACCGGTGCGACGATTTGTAGATCCGGATCGAGACAAGCGATACCGACCTCGAAACGAACCTGGTCGTTGCCTTTGCCGGTGCACCCGTGCCCAATGTACTTGGCCTGGTGCTTGTGTGCCTCTTCGACCAGATGCTTCACGATTATTGGCCGTGACATCGCACTGACCAGCGGATACTTGTTCTCATATAGGGCGTTGGCTTTGAGCGCCTTGGAGATGTACTCCTCGACGTACTCTTCACGCACATCCTTGACGATGGACTCGATCGCACCGATGCTGAGCGCCTTGGTGCGCACAAACTCAAGGTCCTGACGCTCCTGGCCTACGTCAATCGCAAGCGCGATGACGTCCATGTCGTAGTTCTCTTGGATCCACCTGATGGCGACCGAGGTGTCCAAGCCACCCGAATACGCCAGTACGCACTTCTCCCGTGCCATGTTGTGTGTCCCTTTCCATTTCCTCGAAGGAGCCGGTCAATCTAGCCTACCGGCCCCGAAACTTCGCTATCTGATCTTGTAGGTGCTGTGCGCTTTCCTCGTCTGCGGTTATCACGAGCACGGTGTCGTCTCCCGCGATGCTGCCCAGGATGCCCGAATAGTCGGCCGCATCGAGCGCTGCCGCAACGCCCGGAGCGGTCCCGGGCGACGCTTTGACCAGCAGCATGTTGTTCGTGTGCACCACGCTCACAACAAGTTCACTGATCATGCGCTGAAGATGGAGGTCCTCGGCCAGAACGTACACTCCCTCGGGTAGCTTCTTGAGCCCCATTTCGGTGATGTCTCGGCTCACTGTGGCCTGAGTACAGACATACCCCTCAGACTCGAGGCGCTCGACTAGATCGCGCTGAGTGCGGATGCGCCCTTGTCGGACGATTCTGCGGATCTCGTCTTGGCGCGCGTGCCGTTTTCTCACGTTCGTCTCGCCGCTTGGTCCGTATACCACCTAACAACTCCGTTCTAGCTGAGGATCAACGACAGCAGCGCCTTTTGGGCGTGCAGGCGGTTCTCCGCCTCGTCATAGATGATTGAATATGGCGCATCCATCACAGCGTCCGTCACTTCCTCGCCGCGGTGCGCGGGCAGGCAGTGCAT
>JAURYZ010000009.1 GCA_030653635.1 Coriobacteriia bacterium
ACCCACCGATGATCGGCATCGGCTCGCAGGTCCTCGCCTACGGCCTCGCCTTGGAAGGTGAGGCGGGTCCCATCAAGCGCGTGGTCGATCGCAACGACTTCACCCGCGGTCATAACCGTCTCCGCGTATGCGACGGTCGGCACCAGACCAAGCACCGCAATAAGTGCGAACAGCACGATAAGGCGCCTCATGAGGCCGCCCTCCCCGCTCGCCTGTGGGGCTTCAGCGCGAGAACGACCTGCGTGAACAGCACGAGAACCGCGAGGAACTCCAAGCGCCCGATCCACATCTGGAAGATATAGAGGTACTTGAGACCCACCGGCATCGCGGGCCCGGTGATGCCGGTCGACAGACCGACATTGGCCGCAGCCGAGATCGATTCGAACATAGCGGCGCCTGCGTTGTAACCATAGGCCGCGCCGATGAGGCCGCCGGAGATGTAGGTGACCATGTACATGATGAACACAAGCGATGCCGTGGCGGTGATCTCGGGAGTGAGCACCTTTTCGCCCAGATGGTGATATCTGGTCTGTATGTGGGCGGTCCTTGGGGCCACTGCCACGCGAACTTGGTGATACATCGAGCGAACGATCACACCGAGGCGCAACGCCTTGATGCCGCCCGCAGTCGAGGAGACGGCCCCGCCGGCGGCCATCGCGAGCATCACGGCGGCAAGCGCCGGTCCGCCGTACTCGCCGATCCACTGATTTGGGTAGATGGTTTGGTGCCCGGTTCCGCTGTGTGCCGAGATGACGTGGAACACCCCTTTACGCAGGATCTCGGGCACATGGGGATACAGCGAACTGGCAGCCATACCTAGCGCCGCCAACAATGACAGCAAGCCTATGTTGAGTGCGAGCACCCGGGTCTCGATGTTGTGCCATATCTCGGTACGGTCACCGCGCCAGATCTGGGCGTGTAGGTTGAAGTTCATGGTGCCGGCGAGCATGAGGAATACCAACACCACCTCATACAGCGGGCTATGGTAGTACATGGCGTTCATGGACTGTGGGCCGAAACCTCCGGTGTCATAAGCGGCGACCGACATCCAAAACGCATGGAGCACACTGCGCACCGGCTCCATGCCCAGCCAAAGACCGGCGCCGGATAAGGCGAGCGTTCCCAGGCCCACATACACCGCGGTCACGAACCAGATGAACCGCGTTGTGTGAAGCACGTTGGGCAAGATGCGCTCGTCGCGCCCCTCGGCGGTGTACAGCGAGAACGCGCCGCTGCGCATTCCGACAGCGAGCGACAACGCGGCCACGATGATTCCCTGGCCACCGATCAGATGTGTCAGATGCCGCCACATATTGTGCGAGTACGCCATGTGGTCGAGGTCTCTAGCCACGGTCAGCCCAGAAGTCGTCAGCCCCGAGACCGCATCGAACAGCGCGTCCAGATAGCTGCCGTAGTTGCCCGAGAACGCGAGAGGGACTGCAGCCACCAAAGACACCGCAATCCAGCCAAGGGCAGTGAGCACGAGGGCCTGGCTGTGAGTGATGCGCGGCTCTCTTGGCAACGTGAACCTGAGAAGCGCGCCTATGCACAATGCCACACCGACACCGAGCGTGTAATCGAGTGCAGCTGCCCACTCACCCAAAAACACAGCAACGAGCAGCGGAACGAGCATGGCAAGCCCGATGCCGAACACGAACAGCCCCACGTAGTGAAAGACCACCCGCAGATCAGCCAGACGCATCCTCACCCACATGGCGTCAGACCACCCATGTCGTCACAAGGACGAGCGCTGCCAGCGCCAGAAGGTACCCGGCGAAGATGGCTATCTCGACCAAAAGGCCCGAGACCCAGTGCTCGAACGGGCTTTGGAAGCGGTGTACTCGCATACGGTCTCTCTGCCGAGGATGGTCTAAAAAGATCGGGTGACGCCGGGTGACACCTAGAGGCATGGAGACCAGCATAGCCGTCCGCCAGCCTATGACTCAAGCCGCACTAGCGACCCTTGTCCCTGGGGATGTCCTTGTAGTGCTGTCTCGCGAACTTCGCGATGGGCTTGCATAACTTTCGTTCCTGCTCGCGACGAGAACGCTCGTCCTGCCGAGCGGCAAGGCTGTCGAGCTCGGTCCGAAGCCGTCTCCAGCTCTCAAGCCGGCGCGAGGAAAGCTCACCTGTTTCGACCGCGGCCACAACAGCGCAGCCCGGCTCGCTTTCGTGCGTGCAATCCCTGAAACGACACTCTAGGGCCAGCCCCTCCATATCCGGGAACGCTGCACTTAAGCCCTCCTCGGCATCCCAGAGGGCCAGTCCTCGCATGCCAGGCGTGTCGATTATGACTCCTCCGCCCGGAACGAGCACCATCTCCCTGGCGACGGTGGTGTGGCGCCCCTTGTCATCTCCCGAGCGGGTCTCGTTGGTCGCCAGCACCTCGTGACCCACGAGCCGATTCACGAGCGTCGATTTGCCAACGCCCGATCCGCCCAGCAAAGCGGCGGTGGTACCCAATGGCACAGCTGCGCGCACGGCGTCGATTCCGATTCCGGTTACCGCACTTTCAACGATAACTTCGACTCCGATGGCGATCTCGGCCACGAAACGCGCGACCTCATCGGCATCTTCGACCAGATCCGCCTTGGTGAGCACAACGACCGGCCTAGCCCCGCTCTCCCACGCGAGCACGAGCTCACGCTCGAGGCGACGATCATTGACGCCGTCGCCGGACAGCGACTGGACCACGAACACGACATCCACGTTCGCAATCACCACCTGCTGACCGGTCTCGGAGCCGGGATCCTTTCGGGAGAACATGCCGGCGCGAGGCAAAATGA
Organism: Coriobacteriia bacterium; assembly: GCA_030653635.1. Lineage (GTDB taxonomy): Bacteria > Actinomycetota > Coriobacteriia > Anaerosomatales > JAHIQC01 > JAHIQC01. The sequence goes on from JAURYZ010000009.1 coordinate 2,787, forward strand.
GTTCGATGATCGGCAGGTCGTGGCCCTCGGGCCTTCCCAATGCGACCCAATCGCCTACCGCCACGCGGCTTGCGACATCGGCCGCTGACTTGACCAGATGCGTCGCCGGTTCGGCGCGCACGACACCCATGGGGCCCGCCACGAGCGGCATGCCACGGTCCACGCGTATCACGCGTGCGGGCGAAAAGCCTAGCTCGGCTAACGGCGCGAACAACTCCTGCACCCTACCCGAGAAACCTAGGCGGGCGGGATCGCTCATTCCGGACTCGATATCAGGCGTCTTGGTGCTCACGCGCCCAAGCGTATCACGCTCAAGCGCGCACGGGTGATGAAGCGGTCCGGGGATTCGAATATGCCGAAGAGTCGATTCCAGACCGAGGCTACGGGTTGCTCACCACGGCGAGCGCGGTGTCGGCGAACAGGTTCGGGAGCACGCGCTGCACGTGCGCCTCGCGCTGCGCGCCCGTGACATGCAGCGGGATCTCGAGCTCGATCACACCACCGTTGGCGGCCACGAAGTCGCGAAAGTCCTTGAGCGTGGTGTGATGGATGTTGGGCGTGTCGTACCAGCTGTACGGTATCGATCGCGAGACGGGCATGCGCCCGCGCAGCGCGAGGTAGCCGCGCACCCGCCAGTGCCCGAAGTTTGGGAACGTGAGGATCGAGCGCTCCCCGACTCTGAGCATCTCGCGCAGCAAGTACGCAGGTCGGCGTACTACCTGCAAGGTCTGCGAAAGTACGACCACGTCAAAGGCCGCAGCCTCGTAGGCGCCGAGCCCCTCGTCGAGATCGGCCTGCACCACCGACAGGCCTCGGCCGATCGCGCTTGCGATGCGATCGGAGTCAAGCTCGATGCCGCGCACCTCGCAGCCACGCGTGTCACGCAGGTGCGCCATGAGCGCGCCGTCACCGCAGCCCAAGTCGAGCACGCGGGCGCCCTCGGGCACGAGTTCGATGATGCGCCGCAGGTCGGCGCGCAGAAGCTCGGACGCGGTCATCTGGGGGCCTCCCTCTCCTCGGCAAGTACGCTTGAGAGGAACGACGAGATGTAGCGGTACTGCTGCTCGGGTTCGAGCAGGAATGCGTCGTGACCGTAGGGCGAGGGAATCTCGGCGTAGCTCACGCGCGCGCCGATACAGCGCAGGGCGTCAACGAGTTCGCGGCTTTGGTAGGTCGGGAAGAGCCAGTCGCTGGAAAACGACAGCACAAGCCAGCGCAACGGAGTACCGCGCAGGGCGTCGGAGAGAGTGCCGTCCTGGCCGATGAGATCGAAGTAGTCCATGGCCTTGGTCATGTAGAGGTACGTGTTCGCATCGAAGCGCTCGGTGAAGCGTTCGCCCTGGTAGGCCAGATAGCTCTCCACCTCGAACTCGGTCACGAACTCGAAAGCGTGCTCGTCGCGATCGCGAAGGCGGCGGCCGAATTTCTCGCGCATGGACTCGTCGGACAGGTACGTGATGTGGCCGATCATGCGCGCGATGGCCAGGCCGTGTTTGGGCTGCGGGCCGTCGTAGTACGCACCGTCGGCAAACGCCGAATCGCCGAGGATAGCGGTGCGGCCGACCTCGTTGAACGCAATGGCCTGCGCAGCGAGGCGCCAGGTGGTAGCGATGCCGAGCACGCTCGCAACACGCTCGGGATGCTGCTTGGCCCACGCGAGGGCCTGCATGCCGCCCATCGAGCCGCCGACAACGGCGAGCAGGCGGTCGATGCCGAGCGAGTCGAGCAGGCGCGCCTGCACCTCGACCATGTCTTCTATGGTGACGATCGGGAACGCAAGGCCGTAGGGCCTGCCCGTGCGCGGGTCGATGCTGCTCGGGCCCGTGGTGCCGGAGCAGCCGCCGAGCACGTTG
>JAURYZ010000024.1 GCA_030653635.1 Coriobacteriia bacterium
CGGTCGGGAGCGCAAAGAGGGGACTAACGCCACGATGCTCACATCGCCCGTGCAGCGGCGGTCGTTTGCTGTGGCAAAGATGGTGGTCATCTTCGTCTGGGTGTTTGCGCTCACGGTCTTCTCGTTCGTCTTCCAGACTGCGAGCATGGGTCTTGTAGGCCTGACGGGCTTTGCCTGGGCACACCTCTTCGTGAGCCTCGGCCAGATGCTCGAGGCGGCGCTGATCCTCTACCTGACGATGCCGCTCGTGGCGTTCGTGGCGCTTCTTGGCAAGCCAGGGTATCTCAAGCCTGTGCTCTTCGCGGCCACGCTCAACATGATCGGTATGGGCTCTGTTATGGATAAGTCGGCGCATCTGATCCCGTGGGCTATGCCGATCCTCATCGGAGGCGCGTCATGGCAGCCGATCACGGCGGCCACGCTCACCGCCGCTTCCGGGATGGTCTGCGCGGCGGTGTTTGCGGTCGGGATGGTGGCAGTGATTTGGAAGCTCGGTCGTGCGAGCGACGCAGTCTGATGTGGGGGGGACGTGTCGTGTTGCGGGTGCTGAAGGCGGAGCTGCTGAAGCTGAGAGGCTCCAAGGCGGCGTGGGGGACGATCGCGGTGGTCGTCTCCTTCGCCCTCCTGACGATCAGTCTGTCCCGTCTCTTTTCCGGGTCTGCGCACGTCATGTGGACGGATACTCTCAAGCTGGCTCCGCAGTTCATGGCGGGATGGTGGGGACTGCTCGTTTTCGGACTGGCAGCCGCGAATCTGTTTGGTTCGGAATTCAGCGACGGGACCGCTGCGGGCATGTTCACCACACCGATTCGTCGCGAGTACTTCGTTGTGGCGAAGATGCTCGTACTTGCGCTCTGGGCAGCAGGACTCGCGCTGACCGCAGTGGCCAGTCAATCGCTGGCAGCCTTGATCCTCGGAGCCGAGGGCTTCGCGTGGAAGCTTGTCTTCGTGTGCCTCGGCGACAATCTGCTCGTGGCGTTCCTGCTGTACCTCACGACCCCGGTCGTCGCCCTCGTGTCCATGCTCGGTCGCGGGTACATCGCGCCGATGCTGTACTCCACGGGGCTGATCTCGCTCAGCGTGACCGCCGGGTTCCTTGGCTGGGAACGCTGGATCCCGTGGGCGATGCCGCTCACCGTGGCCGGAGGAATTGCGCCGCCGGGAGTGATCGACGGGAGTCTATCCGTCGGCTCATGGACACTGCTCGTTGCGTTCTTCGTGTTGGGACTGGCTGTGGTGTTCGTGTATGTGAACCGGGTGGACAGCTCGGGGTAGCAAGGGGCGATCATGCCGTCGGCAGAGATGGCGCTGGGTGGTGCTCAACATGGCTTCCATCCCACGCTCCATCGCAGTAGAGTGGTGGCGTGGCTTCGCGGCCACCACCAGCCATTCGTTCCAGGAGGCTTCATGCTCTCACTCGCACTTCCCAAAGGCTCGCTCGAGGAGCAGACCATCCTGCTGTTCAACCAAGCCGACATGACCATCGGCAAGTCGAGCCGCGCATACAACCCGACCATCGACGATCCCCGTATCGAGCGCGTCAAGATCCTGCGTCCGCAAGAGATCCCGATCTATGTGCAGGACGGCTATTTCGATATCGGCATCTCGGGGCATGACTGGGTGCGAGAGAGCGGAGCGGATGTCGTCGAGGTCGCCGAGCTGCCCTACGCCAAGACAGGCACCGGCTTCGTGCAGATGGTGCTGGCCGTGCCTGATGACTCTCCCGTTGCTTCCGCCCGGGACATCGCTCCCGGCAGCCGCATCACCACCGAGTTCCCCAAGGCGACCAAGGCCTTCTTCGACGACCTGGGCATCGATGTCGAAGTCCACTTCAGCTATGGCGCCACCGAGGCCAAAGTCCCTGAGATGATGGACGCTCTTGTGGACCTCACCGAGACCGGCTCCACTCTTCGGCGTAATGGTCTAAAGATCGTGGATGTGATTCTCACGTCCACCACGAGGCTCGTGGCAAACAAGGCCGCATGGGCCGACCCGGTCAAGCGCGCGGAGATTGAAGAGGTGCGCACGCTGCTGCTGGGCGTGATCGAGGCCCGCGGCAAGGTGTTGCTCTCGATGAACGTGCCCGCCGACAGGCTCGAGCAGGTCATCGGCCGGCTTCCGGCGATGAAGCGCCCGACAGTCAGCCAGCTATACAACTCGCAGGACTACGAGATCACGACCGTGGCGGAAAAGTCGAGCGTCAACGTGCTCATCCCTCAGCTGAAGGCCGCCGGTGCCGAGGATATCCTTGAGATGCCGATCTCAAAGATCGTGAAGTAGCGCGCGAGCTGGCGATCGCGTCCGTATCTGCGCGCCTCGGCGGCAAGCACGGCCGGTGGTCCGGGTGGCGAGCAGAAGCATTCGCGTGTAGTTGTATCGTCCCCCAAACGCATGCAGGGCATACTCTTATCGTACGGCGAAAGGAGCGAATATGCGAGTCGTTGTCATAGGTGCGACCGGCCGTACCGGTCGCGCGGTGATAGAGCAGGCCCTCGGGCATGGCGACGAAGTCGTTGCTTTCGCTCGTCAGCCTGAGCGGCTCGAGCTTTCGCATGCGAGGCTGACGCTGGCGACCGGCGATGTCCGCGAGGTGGATTCGCTGCGCACCGCGCTCGCCGGCGCCGATGGGGTCGTCTCGGTCATCGGAGCTGCGCCGGGGCGTCTGGTCGATACCTATTCCGTGGGCGTGGGAAACATCATGCAGGCCATGGTCGAAGCCGACGTGTTGCGGCTCGCTGTCATGAGCGCTTCGGGTACGTTCCATCGCTCGAGCCGCAATCTCACGATGGGCTACCGTTTGATGATGAAAGCGACCCTGGGCGGCTTGTACGACGACCTTGAGCGCATGGAGCAGCGCATCATGGCGAGCCAACTTGAATGGACGATCGTGCGCGCGGCTGGGCTTACGGATGGTCCGTTTACCGGGGTGTACCGAATCGGCGATCACGGTAAGCCGCTTGCCAACGGCCAGCGTGTGTCCAGAGCCGACGTCGCCGCACTGTTGCTCAAGTCGCTTTACACCGATCGGTGGCTGCGCCGGGCCGTGACGGTGGCGTACTGATGATGCCGGAGCCAAGTCAGCCGCTGTTGATGCGCGAGCGTTTCAATCCGCTGTTCCTCGGAAACACCAAGAACATGCGCTGAAGTGGTTCGGCGCCGAGGAGTAAGGGCGAACTTGTGACATTGTCGATTCGAAGCACCGTGTCTTTGGCCAATGGTGTTCCGATGCCGTTGCTCGGGCTCGGGACATACAAGTCCGTTGAGCCCAGTGATGTCCGCGCGTCGGTCGAGGCGGCGCTTGAGGCCGGGTACCGCAACATCGACACAGCCTCGATGTACAACAATGAGGCTGTGATCGGCGAGGTGCTGCGTGAGAGCGCGGTGCCACGCGAGGAGCTCTTTATCGCCACCAAAGTGTGGAACGACGAGCAGGGCTACCACTCGACCCTGGACGCCTACGATCGCAGCACCGAGCGACTCGGGTTGGACTACCTGGACCTGTATCTCATCCACTGGCCCATGGCCGACATGTACGCCGAGACTTGGCGCGCGATGCAGGAGCTTCACGCGGACGGTCGTGCGCGCGCGATAGGCGTCTGCAACTTCCTGCCGCTGCATCTGGAGGCTCTGTCCGCCGTGGCCGAAATCGGGCCGATGGTCGATCAGGTCGAGCTGCACCCGTACCTTCAGCAGCCAAAGCTGCAGGAATACTGCGCAACAGAGGGGATTGTGCTCCAAGCATGGGCGCCGGTCATGCGTGGCCGCGTGGCCGAAGTGCCCGAGATCATCCAGATCGCGCGACATCACAGGGTCTCCGCGTATCAAGTCGCCATACGCTGGGTCTTGCAGCAGGGCATATCTGCCATCCCCAAGTCAGTGCATCCGGATCGTGTTCGTGAGAACGCCGACGTCTTCGGTTTCGAGCTATCCGCCGAGGAGATGGATGTCATGGCGTCGCTCGATCAAGGGCTCAGGGTCGGACGGCACCCCGACAGCTGGGGACTGACCTGATTCGCGGCTTCGGAATGCGAGCCCTAGCGGTCAAGGCACTAGATAGGCGTCTACATCGCGGGCCGCTGCTAGTTTTGCAGCAGCTGAAAGCGCATCGAGCGCTGTGGCAATGGCTGGGTTCTGCCGACTGCCGGCACGCACGACCGCAACGATGCGGCGGTTGATCTCGGTGTCTGTAGGCGGTCGGAGTACCACATCGGGATACTCGGTGAACATCGCCAGCGGCGGGACCAGTGCGATTCCGAGGTCGGCTTGTACCGCCGCCAAGATTACCTGGTAGTCGTTGCTGTGGAATGTGATCTTGGGCTCGAACCCCGCTTCGTTGGCGACGCGAACCTGAATCTCCAGGAATGGTGAGCCGTCGCGCCCAACCACCCACTGCTCCTCGGCAAGATCAGCGATGCGTAGCGGTCCGGTCGCGATCGAGGAGTGCTGACGATGCATGGCCACGTACATCGGCTCACGCATCAAGATGATCCGCTCGACGCCGGGGTCGCGGGGTGTGGGGAGGTGGTCGAACTCGTAGGTGACGACCACGTCCATCTCGCCGACCTTCAGCGCCGGAATGCTCTCTTCGGGCTCCAGGTCGCTCACGCGCAACTCGATACCGCGATTCGCGGCCCGGATGTGCTCCAAGGCGGGCACGAGGATTGCGCGAGCCGCGGTGGGAAAGGCACAGATGGAGAGTCGGCCGGCGAGACCACCGGCGACGGCGGCCAGGTCAGCCTGAGCTTCTTCGAGTACCGCCAGCACCTGCTCGGTCCGACTGACAAGTCTCTCGCCGGCGGGGGTGAGGCGAACGGCGCGGTGCGAGCGATCCAAAAGACCGACTCCCGCTTCGCGCTCCAGCGCCGTCATCTGCTGGGAGACGCCGGACGGTGTCATGTAGAGTGCCTCAGCTGCAGCGGCGATGCTGCCGCGCGAGGCGACCTCTCTCAGAATGCGCATGCGGTTCACGTTTAACATTAAGTAGAACTTACGCTAATGAGAAGTAAACGGCAATGGAACTTCACTGTTGTTCGTCCGATACTACATACAGGAAGAAGAACAACAGCGCTTTCGATTCATCTGAGTCAGGAGGAGATCATGTTCATGGACAGCTTCAGCGAGGGAACCGTTTACTACACCCGCGCGTTGGCCATCCTGGGCGCCGTCATTGCGATCGCTGCGCTCGCCTCCGCGCTCTAATAACCACCCTCTCCAAAGTGGTTTCTCCCACCGTCACCGGTGCCCGCCGGTGGCGGTGCTCCGTTTTCCGGGGGTTCGGGTGCCGATTCACGCAAAGGCCCTAGGCGCTTGAGGGTATCATCACCAACCGCGGCTTGCGCCACCGCCTACTGAAGGTCCGCGACCGCTACTACCACCGCCGAAGCGGTTGCTGATGTAGCCGATCACGAGGAGTACGAGAACGATCAGGATGATCGCCGTGATTCCCAGGCCACCCTCGGGCTGCGCGGATCCGCCTTCAACCGCGAGGTCCTCGCCAATCTGTGCGCCGTACTCATCGGCCACGATTCTGGCAAGAGCGACGTAGGTCGCCATGATTCCGCCGGGGTAATCGTTCTTGTTGAAGGCTGGGATCGCGTACTCGTCGAGCAGGCGTCCGGCCGCGGCGTCTGGGATCGCGCCTTCGAGGCCGTATCCGACTTCGATGCGCGCCTTGCGTTCATTGGGAGCGACAACAATGAGAACGCCGTTGCCTTTGACATCCAAGCCGATCCCAAGCTTGCGGAACTGGTCATTGGCGACTTCTGCGATATCGCGGTCGTCCAGCGTCTCCAAGGTCAGGACGCCTATCTCAGCGCCCGGTGTCGCGGCTTCCAGTGCCGTACCCAGCCGGTTGATCTGATCGATCATCTCCGTTGGCATGATGCCGGCTTTGTCGAGTACATAGTTGCTGGGCCGAGACGCGGTAGCTGCGGGGTCTGTCGATGTGACCTGCGCGGCTTGCGCCCATGACTCCATGGTCGCCGATGTGGAAGCGATGGCCGTTGAGGCAAGCGTCGGCACGAGCAGGCACGCCGCAACGGCCGGTCCCACAAACAACCTGCCGAGGACCCGCCTCGTGAGCCTCATTCGTGCCCTATGCGAAGCACCAGTCGCCACGGTTCTCACGATCAGTTGTCGCTGCCGGAGGAGTTGAAGTCCACGGCCGGCGTCTGCTTGTCTAACTTGCGGAGCATGACGTTGTACACCGTGACTTCCTCGTTGGAGTCCTTGCGGGGGACCATGTGGGCATTCTACCCCATGGGGTCCGGGCGATAGCCTAAGCCCTCAGCGCTCGATGTCCGATGGTGTGAGTGAGCCGCCCGGTCCTTCGTGGCCGTGCTGGAGATGGGCCTTGGCCGCGCTCCTGTCAGCCCAGCGCGCGGTGACCGTATGGTAGAAGGCGACGAAATCTGCGTCGCCTTCGCCCGAGGCGACGACCGGCTGCATGAGCGAATGAGCGATTGAATGGCTCCAGTGCCACTGTCGCGCGTTGTGTCTAGCTGATGGTCATAGCCCACATCCTAGCCGCGGGCATAACGACGCGCCATACTCGCCTCATGTACCAACAGGACTACATACTCCGGCAGATCGAGATGATGGGCGCGCTGATTCGCCGCATGTTGAGCGCGATTCATGTCGGCAAGACCGAAGAATCACTCGAGATGGTCGAGCAAATGCTCGAAGAGATAGGAATCAGCCCCGATTTGGCGGATTCGCTTCCGGCAGAGGGTCTGCTCGCGATGCTGAGCGCTGGTGGCGAGCTGGACTACGGCCGCGCTGCGCTGCTCGCGGCGGCGCTCAACGGGCGCGCCGCCGCGCTCGATGCCAGCGAACTATCCGACAGGGCAGCGCAAGATCGCGCCAAAGCCGACGAGCTATTTTCGGCGGCATATGTCGGGCTCGACTCCACGACCCGAGAGGCCCTCGCGCGTCTGCCGCATCGCTCTGGGTGAGGATGCCCGCCCCTCGCCCTCAACGCCGATCCAAGAATTCTGAGAATTCCCCTTGACTAGTGTGAAGTTCGTACTACTATGGGGTAGAACTAGAACGAAGTTAACACTACTAACAACAGCAAACTACTAGGGGAATGGGAGGTGAGTCGTGGACGGACAGGACGAAGCCGTCGTTCGCAAGTTCCAAAAGGAGCTGAACGCCGGGACCGTGTCACTCGTCTTGCTGGCTATCCTCGACCGCTCACCCGAACCGCTTTACGGGTACGAGATCGCGAAGCGAATCGGGGGGGCTCTCACGGCTGAGACGCCCGTAAAGCAAGGCACGCTCTATCCGGTCTTGAGGTCGATGGAGAGCAGTGAGCTGCTGACCAGCCGGGTTGAGCCCAGTGTTTCGGGGCCACCACGCAAGTACTACTCGATCACCGATCGAGGGCGCACGGCGCTCGTGGAGTGGAAGGCCACGTGGTCACGCACGCGTGACTTCGTGGATGCGACTTTGGAGGGTAACGTTGGATAGGACAGTCGAGGGATACCTCGCACAACTCAGAGCGGCCCTAGCAGGCGCGGACCCCGCGCTCGTACAAGACGCCGCATATGACGCCGAGGAGTACTTGCGCGACGCTCTGGCCGAGACAGATGGATCGGAAGAGGGTTTCGACGCAGTGGTCGAGGCGTACGGAACGCCCGAGGAGATCGCAAACTCGTATCGCGATGCGGAGATCACGGTCGCAGCAGCGCTGCGCAAGCCCGTGTCGGCCGTGAAGTCCACTAACCCAATCGCGCGGTTCTTCGCCGTGCTCGTTGATCCGGGGGCCTGGGGCGCGCTGTTTTACATGGTGCTCTCGCTAGCCACAGGCGTCGTCTACTTCACGATCGTAGTGACGGGGCTGTCGCTTACGGCCGGACTTGCCTTGCTCATCGTTGGCTTGCCCTTTGCGCTGCTGTTCCTGGCGCTGGTAAGAGCGATCTCGCTCGCAGAAGGCCGCATTGTCGAGGGGCTTCTTGGAGAGCGTATGCCCAGGCGACCCAGGACCGTGGGCCAGACCGGTGGCATCTGGGAGCGCATCAAGAGCTGGCTGACCGATTACCGCACGTGGACGACGATGCTCTACATGATGTTGCAGATGTTCTTTGGAATCGCGTACTTCACAGCGGTGGTCACTGCGTTCGCGGTGTGCGTGAGCCTTGTGGCCCTGCCGTTTGTGCAGATTCTCGCAGGCGAACCGTTGTTGATGGTCGGCGGCTTCAGGTACTGGATAGAGCCTTGGGGCTACCCGGTGTTCGTTGTGGGCGGGCTCTTGGGACTCGTTGGCACGATGTGGATGGCCAAGGGCATCGGCAAAATGCACGCAGCCTATGCCAAGGCCATGCTTGTTGGACGATTCGAGCAGCCTGCGCCCGGCGTGGCGCCGGTAGCGTGAGGGGATGATGAGAATGTTTCGCAAGATAGCAATGACGACGTTGATCGCCGTTCTGGCGCTGGGGCTTACAGGGTGCATCGTGAGGCGTGCCGAGGATGTCGAAAACCGCGCCGAGTCCCGCGCGGTCACCAAGTTCGATACGGTCGACTTTTCCGGCTACGGCCGAGTGGAGATCGTGCAGGGTGACACCTATGAACTTGAACTCAACGGTCCAGCCGATTTGTTGGACAAGGTTACGACCGAGGTGCACGGAGACACGCTCTACATCGGCCGCGATGCCGGTTGGGAGATATGGCTGTTCGGAATGGGTGATCGCAAGATAGATGTCACCATCACCGCGCCGACGCTTTCAAAGATTAAGGTCGCCGGAGCCGGTGATGTGATTATCGACGGCCTAGAGGCAGACTCGTTCGAGTTCGAGCTGAGCGGCGCTGGCACTTTGCGCGGCGAAGATCTGCGTTTGGGTGACCTCGGGATCGAGATGTCTGGTGCCGGCACGGCTGCACTCTCGGGTCGAGTGGACGATCAGCAGATCATCATCTCCGGTGCCGGCGAGTACGAGGGCGGCGACCTTGAGAGCAAGCGTACGAGGGTTGATATGTCCGGAGCCGGCAACGCCACGGTGTGGGCGACCGAGTCGCTCGACATAGAAGCGTCGGGTGCCGGGTCAGTCAAGTACTGGGGCGATCCTGATTTGAGGCAAGACGTCTCGGGTGCCGGCACGGTTCACGGTCTCGGTGACAAGTAACGCAGCAGTAGACATGTCGGCACCCATCGTGGGTCTGCCGGAGAGGAGTTGTTCGTGATGGAATTGTTCGCAGCGATGTTCGGGTTGAGCGTAGCCATGATAGTTGTGCTTGCCACCGCGGTAAGCCTGCTCTACCCCGTATTCTGGATTTGGATGCTCGTTGATTCAATCGTGCGTGAGACCTGGGAGTGTGTCCGCACCCTACGTTCATGCGCCTGCCGCTCCCCAAGCGCCCTTTGCGGCGTGAGGCCGACTCCACGGCCAACGTCGTAGAGTCGCAAGACGGCTCCGGAAACCCGCGAGGGTCCCGGAGCCGTCTTGTTTGCAATCGGGTGTGTCTAGAAGGCTTCCACGTGCAGTTCGTAGTACGACTGCGGGTGCTTGCAGGCCGGGCACAGCTCCGGCGCGACGGCCCCCTGGTGGACGTAGCCACAGTTGCGACATTTCCAGTACACGACGTCATCCCGCTTGAACACCAAGCCAAGCTCCACGTTGTTCGCCAGCTTGCGATAGCGCGACTCATGGCGCTGCTCGACCTCTGCGATCTCAGTGAACGAGGCGGCGACCTGCGCAAAGCCTTCCTCGGAAGCTACGCGCGCGAACTCGGGATACAGAGTGCCCCATTCCTCGAGCTCGCCCTCCGCCGAAGCGATGAGATTCTCGTGCGTGGTGCCGATCTTGCCCGCGGGATAGGTGGCTGTAATCTCCGCCGGACCCCCTTCGAGGTACTTGATGAACACCTTTGCGTGCTCCTTGTCGTTCTCTGCGGTTTCCAATTACAGCGCGCTTATCTGTTCGAAGCCCTCCTTCTTGGCAGCGCTTGCGAAAAACGTGTAGCGGTTGCGTGCCTGACTCTCGCCGGCGAAGGCCTTGAGTAGGTTCTTCTCGGTCTCAGTGCCCTTGATTCCCATGGCGGTCTCCCTCACTGATTGTCCTGTGTTCCGAGGATGAACGTACCCGAAGTGGCGCGGTGACTCACCGATTGTCTGTAGATGGGCATGCAACCGCATTGGAGGTCGTCACCGGAGCGGTGGGGCTGAGCGTCGTGCTGTCCAAGCCATCACCGGTGATGCAAGGTATCCTATCCTGAAAGTAGCACGTACTATCACGATCAATGGAGCCGTCATGTCCTCGAAAGTCGCCATCATTCGCTGCGAGTCCTATGACGAGTCGGCGGTCTTCGACGCTGTCGGCCGAGGGCTCGAGCTCATCGCCGGAATAGCCGCCTTCGCCTCACTTGCCGAGGAGATCTTGCTCAAGCCGAACGTGCTCGTGGGTTCCGCGCCCGGTGCGGCGGTCACGACTCATCCTGCGGTGTTCGCTGCGGTCGCCCGACACCTGCAGGCACACGGAGTCCACGTGAAATATGGCGACTCGCCCGGCTTCGGCAATCCCGAGAACGCCGCGCGCAAGTCCGGGTTAGGTGAGCCGGCCGACCGTCTAAGCATCCCGTTTGCCGAGTTCACCGAGGGTCGGCAAATCTCGTTTCCCGAAGGCCACCTTATCAAGCAGTTCTTTTTCGCCAACGGGGCGCTCGATGCCGACGGGATCATCTCGCTTCCCAAGTTCAAGACCCATGGCATGGCTCGTGTCACTGGAGCGGTCAAGAACCAGTTCGGGTGCATCGTTGGCACGCGCAAGGGCGAGTTCCACGTGCGCATGCCCGACATCGACCGGTTCAGCCAGATGCTCGTGGATCTCAATCTCGCACTCAAACCGCGCCTCTACATCATGGATGGTATCACCGCGATGGAGGGCAACGGACCACGCGGCGGAGATCCTCGGCAGATGAATGTGATTCTGATTTCGGCAGACCCAGTGGCGCTCGACGCGACGATGTGTCGGATGATGGCGCTCGACCCTGCGCTGGTCGGCACCAACGTATACGGGCAGGAGTTCGGACTCGGCACCTACGAGGACGTCGAGCTTCTCGGCGACCCCATTGAGCCCTTCATCGCCGAGGACTACAACGTGAATCGCTCGTCGGCTTCGACCACCGGTCGCGGCGATGCAGGTCCGTTTGCGCGCAACATGATCGTGCCCAAGCCCTACATCGTGGCAGAGCTCTGCACCAAGTGCGGCACGTGCGTGAAGGTCTGTCCGGTCGAGCCCAAGGCGGTCGACTGGGCGACTTCGGGCGGCGCGAAAGACGGCAAGCCACCGGTGCACACGTACTCGCGCTGCATTCGCTGCTACTGCTGCCAGGAGATGTGTCCAGAAAGGGCGATCAAGGTGCGCACTCCACTCCTCGGCAGGCTGATCCACCGAGGCTGAGGTTGCGGCCTCAGGTTGACGCGACGTGCCCATTCTGGCAGTCGCCGTTAGGTGGAAATTGAATCTGCCAGCTGAGTACCAATGCGGTACAACTCGCGTGCCTGCTCCTCGGTGGGGACCTCTGCCAGCATGCCAGCGTAGGCGATGGTGAACATGTTCTTGCCGAAATGCAATGTCAAGTCTGGACTGGCGGCAAGAATGCGGAGGAAGGCATCGGGCAGGTCAGGCGGGGCAACCTGCTCCGGGTCTGTGTGGAATACGCGCAAATCATAGAGTTGGTCCAGTTGTGGAATGTGGGGAAACTGAATGCGCGTTGAGTAGGCGTTCGCCATCGCTTCAGCAGCTTGGTTTGCGAACGTTGCTAGTTTGCTTTCCCCGCCGAAATGAAGCGCACTCACCATGCGCGGGAAGTTCCATGCGGTGGAAACGAAGGCAAAAGCCGTCGTTTCTTGATTCC
>JAURYZ010000030.1 GCA_030653635.1 Coriobacteriia bacterium
GAAGTCGAGCCAGTTCTCCAGGGTGCGGGGTCAGAACCGTGGGCCCGGTGCGCGCGAGCAGCATCTGTCGGCTGTCTACCATGGCGTTCAGCCCATCGGCGTCGAGAAGCAGGGGTGCGGCAAGATCGGAGACGAGCTTGCGCGCAACGAGCACTGCGCCATGCGCGACAGTCATTCCAGGTCCGACCACCACAGCATCCGATTCGCGGGCGACATCGATTATCTCCTCAGTCACACGAGAAGCCAGGGTGCGAGAGGGGTTCTCAGGCATGCCGAGGACGACCACCGACGCGAGCCGCGCCTGGATGATCGCCGCAATAGACTCCGGGACCGCCAGAGTCACATAGCCGGCTCCCATACGCTGCGCACCCATCGCCGCCAAGATCATCGACCCGGGAAAGCCACCCGATCCGCCAACGATAAGAACGCGGCCGCGAGTGTTCTTGTGTACATCGCGCGGGTGTCGCGGCAACAGCGCGGCATAGTCGCCCGGATCCCACAGTTCGAGGCCTCCGGCCAGCCCATTCATCTCCCACGGGATTCCGATATCAGCGATAACGACCTCGCCGGCGCGCGCAGCACCGGGATACAGTAGTAGCCCTTGCTTGGCGGCGGAGAAGGTCACGGTCAGGTCTGCGCGCACCACATGCCCCTCAGCACGCCCGGTGTCGGCGTGCACGCCTGAGGGAATATCAGCCGAGGCGATGAAGGCTCCGGATGCGTTCATCGCTTCGACCCACGTGACAAACGGCTGTCTGATCGGGCCGGTGAGCCCGATGCCGAAAAGCGCATCGATGATGGCCGCATAGCCCGACAGGCTGTCGGGCTCAAGGATGCCGCCGATAACCCGGGTCTTCACACCTGCGGCAAAGGCGGCCTGTGCGGCTTTTCCGGCGATGCCGGCCACCTCCTCGGCAGGCACCGGAGAGAACACCACAACATCGCGGTCGCGCGCTTGGAGCTCGGCGGCGGCTGCCCAGCCATCGCCGCCATTGTTGCCCGTACCTACCAGAACCGCGACCGGCCCATAGGGCACCCGTAGCTCAAGTTCCTGCGCCAGCCGGGCACCCGCACGCGCCATAAGATCGGAGTGGCTGATGCCCAACTCGGCGACCGCACGCTCCTCGGCGTTACGGGCACCTTGCTTTGTGACGGCGTACCGCAACGGTGCCTCCTTCACTCGCGATGATCATGTAGTATGCGGCGGCCGATGATCAGGCGCTTCACTCAGGCTCGCTACTCGTCCGCATCTTCCGATCCGTCAGGGAGTTCTTGCCCGTTTTCAGGTTCCGCAACGACCTCATCGAGCATTGCGCGTGCGTCTTTGAAATTGGCGGCCAAGGTAGCCATCGGATTGTGGGGTATCGGCTTGGGCTTTGGCCGGTGGGCCTGCGTGATGGCAACAGCCGATGCGACCGCTGTCGAGTGAGTGAAGGACATCGAGAGGTGCATCTCGACCACACCTCGCAACGCAGCGACCTCGGCAGCCCTTCCATGCAGAATGGGGACGGGCCGTCCGCTCTCATCGCGCATCACCTCAACGTCGCGAAAGCGCATCCCGGAAAAGCCCGTACCGAGCGCTTTGAGCACCGCCTCTTTGGCAGCGAATCGCATGGCGTAATGGATTTCGGGCTTCTTGCGTTTGTCGCAGTACTCACGTTCCGCCTCGGAGAACAAGCGCTCGCGCATCTGGGGCCGGCGCTTCAAGGCCGCCTTCATCCGATCGATCTCGACGATATCAACGCCCAGACCACGGATGCCGACGCCCGTCACGGTCCCTTTGTTGGAATCAAGCTCTTCTGCCACGTCTACTCCACCGTCACGGACTTGGCCAAGTTGCGCGGCTGATCGACGTTGCAGCCACGGAGTTTGGCGATTCGATACGACAGAACCTGCAGCGGGATGGTCGCCGGAATGGCCGAAAGGAGCTCGGCTGTCGCCGGCACATACAGCACGTGCTCGGCATGCCGCGCAATCTCGTCATCGCCGTGAGTCGCCACTACGATCACCTCTGCTCCACGGGCGCGGACCTCCTGGATGTTGCTCACGACCTTCTCATAGGTGTGACCCTGAGTGGCCACGACTACAACAGGTACCTGAGGGGTGATGAGCGCGATGGGGCCGTGCTTCATCTCGCCGGCCGGGTAAGCCTCTGCGTGTATGTAGCTAATTTCCTTGAGCTTAAGCGCACCCTCCATGGCTATCGGCACGCCAATCCCTCTGCCGAGGAACAGGCTCGAGCACACATCGGTGTACTCCGCAGCGCACTCGTCGATGGCACTCAAGTCAGCCAAAATGGCCTCGACGGTCTCCGGAATGCGGGAGAGCTCCTCGAACAACGCCGAGACACGCTCGGTTCCCATGACACCCTTGGCCTGCGCGAGCTTTAGTGCGAGCACGTTGAGGGCCGCGATCTGCGCCGTGAATGTCTTGGTGGCGGCAACCCCGATCTCTGGGCCGGCATGGGTATAGATGACGCCGTCGGACTCGCGAGTCACTCGAGAGCCCACGACGTTCGTGATCGCTATGACCTTCGCACCTCGCAGGCGCGCCTCGCGAACGCCCGCCAGGGTGTCCGCGGTTTCGCCCGATTGCGTAATCGCCACGACGAGCGTCTCGTCATCGACGATAGGATCGCTGTAGCGAAACTCGCTCGAGGTCTGGACCTCCACCGGAATGCGGGCCCAGGCCTCGATGAGGGTCTTGGCGACAAGCCCGGCGTGGTAGCTCGTGCCGCATGCCAGAATAGACACGCGATTAATCGAAGCGACCTGCTCCGGAGTCATTTGCAGCTCAGAGAGCTGAATCTGACCCTTTGCGTCCATCCGACCCAGAAGTGTCTCGCGTATGGCCTTGGGCTGCTCGTGGATCTCCTTTAGCATGAAGTCCTCGAAGCCACCCTTCTCGGCAGCCGCGAGATCCCAGTCGATATGGAGCATCTCGGGCTTTACTGGGTTGCCCTCCATGTCCGTGACGCTCACGCCTGAAGCAGTCACCGTGGCGACCTGGCCATCGGACAATGCGAGCACCTCGCGGGTGTACTCGAGCACGGCGGGGATATCGCTCGCAACGATGTTCTCCCCGTCGCCGATGCCGATGATAAGCGGGGATTCCTTGCGCGCCGCCACAATTAAGTCCGGCTTGTCCAAGTGGACCACGGACAGCGCATAGGCACCGTCCAGCCGCTTGATGGTCTTACGGACCGCAGTGGCCAGATCGCCTTGATAGTAGGACTCAACAAGATGCGCGACGGTCTCGGTATCGGTCTCACTGCGCAAAACGTGACCGTTTTGAGCAAGTTCCTCACGGAGCTGCATGTAGTTCTCGATAATGCCGTTATGCACGACGGCTATACGCCCGGTGCAGTCGATATGCGGATGAGCGTTGGCCTCGGTCGGGCGCCCGTGTGTCGCCCAACGGGTGTGTCCGATGCCGGTACTCCCGAAGACCGGGGTCTCCGCGACCGCAGCGCTAAGCGCCGCTAGCTTGCCGACACGCCGCGTAACATCGAGCTCTCCGTTACTTACGATCGCAACGCCAGCCGAGTCATAGCCGCGATACTCAAGCCGCGCCAGTCCACCCAGCAACACGTCGCTCGCTTGACGTGGCCCCACATATCCAACGATTCCACACATGGAGGTGTCCCTTCAATCCACTTAAGCGCGTGCGAACATGCCCGCGCGTCTCTTGAGGTGTCGATCACTGTCCCCCGACGAGAACACATGCCGAGGATCAGGGCGGTAAAGCCCCTACAAAGTGAGATACCCGGTACACCACCGCTTTGTTCTGCGGTCACCCGCAGGCTTTGTCGATGATGTCACGACCCCGGAAAAGCCGGAGAGCCATCCGCCGAATACTTCGATAAGCTCTCTCCTCGTCGACTGGACGCACGCGAGCACGAACCAGTCCTGGCGCTTTATGATGCTCAAGCTTCGTTCCCTGTGCCACCCCCTACTCGTGTCGCCTGCGCTCTCGCGCAGTATACCAGCCGAGGAGAGCGGCTGGGTGACGAAGCGCGGGCGTCAGCCCAGTTCGGACCTGACGATGGTGACGAGGCCATCCACGACGGCCCGCGCCTGTTCCTCGTCCGAAGCTTCGGCCATAACCCGCACAAGCGGCTCGGTGCCCGACGCGCGCACAAGTACCCGCCCGGTGTCTCCCAGCTGGGCCTCGGCATGTGCAATCGCCTCAGCGATGGCGGCACTGGTCACGAGCAATGCCTTATCCACGACCGGAACGTTCACCAAGATCTGAGGGTAGCGGCGCATGACCTGCCGAAGCTCGGAGAGCGGCAGATCACGCTCCTTCATCACTGCAGCGAGTTTGAGCACAGTGACCAGGCCGTCTCCGGTGGTGTTGTGATCCATGAAGACGATGTGTCCGGACTGCTCGCCACCCAATGCGGAGTCCATGGCCTGCATCTGTTCGAGCACGTAGCGGTCGCCCACCTTGGTCTTAACCAGGTTGATACCGCGATCGCGCATCGCCACCTCGAAGCCCATGTTGCTCATCACAGTCCCGACCACAGTGTTGTTGCGAAGCTCACCACGCTCGGCCATGTGCTCCGCGCAGATCGCCATGATGACGTCGCCATCGACTTCGCGTCCGGTCTCATCGACCGCGAGAACACGGTCGGCATCGCCATCGTGCGCGACTCCTAGGTCGACCTCATGACTCATGACAAGCTCAGCCAGTGGTGCCAGGTTCGTCGAACCGCACGCGACGTTGATGTCGTTGCCGTTCCAGTCGCCGTTGATGACGATCACCTTCGCGCCAAGTTCCCGCAATGCCGCAGGTGTTGCGACCGACGCCGCGCCATGACCGCAGTCCACAGCTATGGTCAGGCCCTCAAGATCGCAATCAATCGACTCGCAGGCATGCGCGATGTACCGGGCGACCGCGTCATCAACATGACGTACGCAGCCCACATCTGCACCCGTCGGCCTGACCCAAGTGCGCTCGCGATGTGTGAACTCCTCGATCTCGTCCTCGAGATCATCGGGAAGCTTGAACCCCTCGCGGCTAAAGAACTTGATCCCGTTGTACTCAGGCGCGTTGTGGGAGGCGCTGATGACGACGCCACCATCGGCTTCGAGCGCTCGGGTCAGGTATGCGATCCCAGGAGTCGGTATGATGCCGCACAGCAGGGCATCGGCCCCTCCCGAGCAGATACCGGCCACCAGCGCGGCTTCGATCATGTCACCGCTACGTCGGGTGTCCTTGCCAACGAGGATACGACCTCTACCCTTGTCGCCGAGAAAGTGCCCTGCCGCCTCACCGAGCCGAAATGCCAGCTCAGGCGTGAGCTGCTGATTGGCCACACCGCGCACACCATCCGTGCCGAAGAGTCGAGACATTCCCGTCATCCCCTCCACAATACAAAGGACCCGCCACGAGGGCGGGCCCTTTTTGTCATTCGAGTCGCCCTCGCAATTCCTAGCGCTTGGAGAACTGCGGGCGCTTGCGGGCCTTCTTCAGGCCATACTTCTTACGCTCCACCATGCGAGGGTCGCGACGAAGAAGGCCAGCCTTCTTGAGCTCGCCACGATACTCTTCGGAAGCCTCGAGCAGCGCACGGGAGATTCCGTGGCGCAGCGCGCCGGCCTGACCGGAAATGCCGCCGCCGTGAAGCTTAGCGATGACGTCGAAACGGCCGACCGTCTCTGTGGTGCGAAACGGGTTTTCGGCAAACGCCACGAGTGCGGGGCGACCGAAGTAGTCGGCGGCGGGTCGACCGTTAAGGGTCATGACGCCGGTGCCGGGTACCAAACGCACACGGGCCACAGAGGTCTTGCGGCGTCCGGTGCCGTAGTAGACAGCTATATTCTCAGCCATGCAGCAAACCCTCCAGCGTGATCTGACGCGGCTTCTGAGCCTCGTGCGGATGCTCGGGGCCAGCATATACCTTGAGCTTCATGCCCATGGCGCGACCGAGCGTGTTCTTGGGAAGCATGCCCTTAACGGAGCGCTCGATGACGCGCCCGGGGTTCTTCTTGAGGGCGACGGCAATCGGAGTCTTCTTGAGACCGCCCGGGAAGCCGCTGTGACGATAGCTTATCTTATCGTTCATTTTGTTGCCGGTCAGCCGGATCTTCTCGGCGTTGATGACGATGACAAAGTCACCGGTATCGACGTGCGGAGTGTACTGCGGCTTGTTCTTGCCCTTCAGGATCGTAGCGATCTGGCTGGCAAGACGACCCAGCACCATGTCGGTGGCGTCGACGAGCAGCCACTCGCGCTCGACTTCGCCCGGCTTGGCGTGGTAGGTCTTCACTGATCCTCCAAATGACGTGTCGTTCGATGTTCGTCTTTTAGCTTTCACGGGGCTTCAAGCGAACCCTGTTACTATAGCCACCGACCATACACTCGTCAACATTAACACGCGCCCGGGCGTGTCCTACGTAGCGCTGTGATGCTCGCATGGGGCGCCCGGCGTGCCGTCCTGCGGCTCGAATCGCGCTTTCGCGCACCTATAACCAGTATTCCGTCGGATAATTCACGTGCCACAGGGTCAGGCCGTGTGCCGGGGCTGTAACGCCGGCCGCGCATCTCTCTTGCGCGGCGAGGGCCTCTTCGATCCAGACGGGGTCACGCTTCCCCACGCCCACTTCAACGAGACTGCCGACGAGCACACGCACCATCGAATGCAGAAAAGCGTTGCCGACGATGCGCACGACTATGCAGTGTTCCCCCATCTCGATGGCGGGTTCCACGGACACGAGTTCCAAGGCTCTGATGGTGGATTTGCCCGCAGCAGAGTCCGCGACACAAAACGACCGAAAGTCGTGTTCTCCTATGAGCATTGTCGCCACCTCACGCATAGCCGCCAGATCCATCGGCGTCTTTACCCACCAGCCGTAGCCAGCAAGAAAAGCTGGTGCCACGGGTCCCGGCACGATGCGATATCGGTACTCACGCGATACGGCATCGAATCGCGCGGAGAATCCACGTCGCACTTCGCGCGCCTCGGTCACAACTATCCCTGAACCGGCAATGGCATTCAACGATCGAACCAGGCTGCGCGCATCGAATTCCGCGTCCACCGAGAAGCTCATGACCTGGCCCAAAGCATGCACGCCGGCATCGGTCCGACCTGCGCCTACGGTATCGACTGGCTGACGCATGATCGTCGCTAGGGCTTCCTCGATCGCACCCTGCACAGTGCGCAGCCCCGGCTGGCGCGCGAAGCCAGCAAACCCCGAGCCGTCATATGAGAGTGTGATCGCGATGGTCCGAACCATTACAAAGCCCCTTCCGAATGACCTATAGAAGCACCGCGCACCCAAGCATCACCGCGCCGCCGAGAAGCATGATGCCCCAATCCGAACGCCCGAGCACGCTCAAATGGAGCCGCGTTCGACCCGTGCCCCCCCGATAGCAGCGCGTCTCCATGGCAGTGGCAAGTTCGTCGGCGCGTCTGAACAGGCTCACGAACAGCGGCACCAGCACCGGGACATAGGCACGCGCCCGCTTGATGATGCCGCCCCTATCGAAGCGCGCGCCACGTGCGGTCTGAGCCACGATAATCTTCTCGGCCTCTTCGGCTGTGGTCGGGATGAACCTAAGGGCGATCGTCAGCATCATAGCCAGTTCGCCGACAGGAACCCTGAAGCGCTCGAGCGGGCTTAGCACCCGCTCCAATCCGTCAGTAAGCTGAACAGGCGAGGTTGTAAGCGTCACAAGCGAAGTTCCCATGACAAGCAGAACGATCCTCAACGCAAAGAACACCCCTGTTGCCAATCCGACCGCATCGATCCCAATGGGGCCCAGGCGAAGCAGCGTCAGCGTCGCTGGGTTCCATCGAAGGCCGTGTGCAACCAGCGTGAACGCAAGCAGGAACGATATCGCCTTGAGGCCCCGCATCACGAGGCGAAACGGCACCCTGGATGTCAGAATCGCAACTCCGGCCAAGATCGCCGCCACACCCAATCCCCAAAACGTGTCGCTCCCGAACAACAATGCGGTAAACGCCACGGTCAGAGCCATCTTCGCGCGCGCCTCCAAGCGATGCACGGGCGAGTCGACCGGGTAGAACTGCCCGAAGGGTACGACCGGCCTCATGAGCGCACCTTCGCAAGCCCAGCAGCGAGTATCCTAGCCGCCCTGACCGGATCTGCGGTAAACAACTCGATTGGGACACCCACATCGCGTGCATCGTGCAACACACGCACGACATCGGGCAGTACGAGACCCGCAGCTAAAAGAGGAGCCGGATTGGCCAGTAGCCCCTCAACCGGCCCCCAGTATTCACTTCGTCCTTGCGCGAGAACCAGCACATCATCAGCCCTGCCGAGGAACTCCTCGGCGTCATGAGTTACTATCACGATGCCTGTCGTGGGCGCGAGTTCATCAAGTACGGCCAACACGCCATCACGACCTCGCGCATCGAGACCGGCGGTGGGCTCATCCAGCAGCAGATATGCGGGCTTCATGGCCAAAACACCGGCCAGTGCGACACGCCTGGCCTCGCCGCCCGACAGGGCAAATGGCGACCGGTCCCCGAATACCGCTGGATCCATTCCCACGGCGGGCAGCGAGTCACGCGCCCGTTCGAGTGCGGCTTCGCGGCCAAGACCGAGGTTCAAAGGGCCGAATGCCACGTCATCCAAGACGAACTCGGCGAACAACTGATTCTCGGGCGCCTGGAACACTAGACCCACACCGGCCTCGCGCCCCACGAGCACTCCGGCGTCATTCACCCCATCCAAAGCGAGGCTCCCAAGAGTAGGACGAACAAGACCACAAGCGATGCCGAGGAGTGTCGACTTGCCAGAGCCCGTCGGTCCAAGGATCACAAGGGTTCTTCCCACCTCGATGTTCAAATCTATGTTTGCCAAGGCCTCAACAGCGAAGGGCGTCGTCGGCGCGTAGGTATGCGAGATGTCCGTCAGCTTCAGCCCCACAACGCCTCCCCGATCGAGGATGCATCGCGAGCTCGTGCCGTGAGGGTAACGCCCTGTCGACGAAGCTCCTCGGCGAACCGCATTGCTGCGGGAAGGCGCAGGCCCAGCGCAGTCAAGTCCAGGGCGCCAAAGAGCAGTTCATCTGGCAGACCCTCATACACAAGCCGACCTTTGTGGAGCACTAGTACCCGATCCGCACCTAGGGTGTCAGCCAGATGATGCGTGACGTGCAAAATACCGGTCCCTGAGTCGCGCAGCCGATCTATGATGCCAAGCACATCCGAACGACCCGCAGGGTCGAGCATGGAGGTCGGCTCATCTAGGACGAGGTACCCCGGCCTCATTGCCAAGGCTCCGGCAATCGCAAGGCGCTGCTTCTGTCCGCCCGACAGAAGGTGGGGCTCGCGTCGCTCAAGACCCGTGAGGCCGACCGCAGCGAGCGCCTCATCCACACGTGACCTGAGCTCATTGCGCTTGACGCCTAGGTTCTCCGGGCCGAACGCGACCTCTTCCTCAACCACGGTGCCGACTATCTGATTGTCCGGATTTTGAAACACGACGCCCACACGGCTACGGACCTCCCAGATGAGCTCATCATCATCGGTCGGAATGCCGTCGACTCGCACGGTACCCGCACTCGGAACCAAGATGCCGTTGCTCAAACGCACGAGGGTTGACTTGCCCGAGCCATTGGCACCAAGAAGTGCGACGATCTCGCCTTGGCCAATCGAGCACGTCATGTCCGTGAGCGCCGGCTGATCTGTGCCGTGTCCGGGGTAGTCGTATGAAACGCCGGAGAACTCGAGCATCCGGTACACACACCCGCAATCCGTCGGAAGGCTTTTTCGCTCACTCGCCGAGAGTCAAAGTGGCACGCTCAAGTATGACACTCACTCCCACCATCGCGGGAGCGAAGACGAGGCATCATGCTAGGACCTGACGCCCGATATGAAACACGAGGGCCCCGCTTGCGCGAGGCCCTCGATGTCACAAATCGTTTGGCAACTCGTCTAGTCGACGAGCTCCATGATCACCATCGGCGCGGAGTCGCCCTTGCGGGGTCCAAGCTTCATGATCCGGGTGTAGCCACCGTTGCGACCCTCGAAACGAGGCGCGAGATCAGTGAAGACCTTCTGCACCAGCTCTTTGTCTCCAAGGGCAGCCAAAGCGAGACGACGCGAGTGCACGTCACCCCTCTTGGACCAGGTGATAACCCTGTCGACAAGGGAGCGGACTTCCTTGGCGCGAGTCTCGGTGGTCTTGATGCGCTCATGTGTGAGCAGGGCAGTTGCGAGGCTCTTGAGTATCGCCTTCGTGTGGCTGGCGTCACTGCCGAGCTTGCGGCCCTTCTTGAGGTGTCTCATCGTCTGATCTCTCCTACTAAGCTTTCAGGCCCAAGCCCATACCCTGCAGCTTGTCCTTGACCTCTTCGATCGACTTCGCGCCGAAGTTGCGGATGTTGAGCAGGTCACCCTCCGTGCACTCATTGAGCTGCCCTATGGTGTTAACACCCTGACGCTTCAGGCAGTTGTATGAACGCACAGACAGGTCGAGCTCTTCTATCGGGGTATCTAGGACGCTCTCGCTCTCGTCGACCGCAGCGGCGAAGATACCTTCGTCGGATAGCGGAGTCAGAGCGTGATCCGTGAACACCATCATGTGCTCGTCAATGATGTTGCCTGCGCGAGCGACGGCATCGTTCGGATGAATCGCGCCGTTGGTCTCAACCTCAAGGATGAGCTTGTCGTAGTCGGTACGCTGGCCAACTCGGGTGTTCTCCACCACGTAGGCGCAGCGCACTACCGGACTGAACAGCGAGTCAACCGTGATGACACCAATCGGGTCCTCGGTGCGCTTGTTGCGATCCGCTGACACGTAGCCACGGCCAACGCCCACGCGGATGCTCATCTCGAGCTTCGCACCCTTGTTAAGTGTGGCAACAACCTCGTCCGGGTTAACGAGTTCGAACTCAGCCGGAACCTTCAAATCCGCGCCGGTCACCGTTGCCGGGCCGGTGGCCGACAGCGTGGCGACAGCGTCGCCTGCACCGATGCCGGTCTCACGAAACACAAGATTCTTGACGTTGAGCACGATGTCGGTAACGTCCTCGCGAACGCCATCAATCGGGGTGAATTCGTGCTGGACGCCTTCTACGCGGATCGAGGTCGCAGCAGCACCCTGAAGCGAGGAGAGGAGCACGCGTCGCATGCAGTTGCCCAGCGTATAGCCGAACCCACGCTCCAACGGCTCTACAACGTATCGAGCGACGGTGTCGTCGATCTGCTCCACGGTAACCTGCGGTCTCATGAACTCTGTCACTTCTTAAGCCTCCTTGGCTTGTCCGTGCGTCCTACTTGGAGTAAAGCTCGACGATCAGCTGCTCGCGAACAGGAGCATCGATCTGGTCACGCTCGGGCAAGGACAGCACTTTGCCGGACAGCTTCTCGATGTCTACCTCGAGCCAACCGGGAACCTCGACCTTCTCCGAAGAGATGAGCGACGTCTTGATCACGAGCAAGTCCTTGGACTTGTCGGCGACCGAGATGGTGTCACCCGGACGAACGCGGTACGACGGTATATTGACCCTGCTGCCATTCACGTGGATATGGTTGTGACGCACGACCTGGCGAGCCTCGTCACGTGACTTAGCGAATCCGAGTCGATATACGACGTTGTCCAAGCGGCTCTCGAGCAGGCGAAGAAGGTTCTCGCCGGTGATGCCCGCCTGATTGTTGGCAACGTCGTAGTAGCCACGGAACTGCTTTTCTAGCAGTCCGTACATTCTCTTGGCCTTCTGCTTCTCGCGAAGCTGTACCCGGTACTCCGAGTCACGCGGGCGCTTCTTGCCAGCCTGACCAGGCGGATAAGGGCGGCGTTCTATGCCACATTTGTCGCCATAGCAACGATCGCCCTTGAGGAACAGTTTCACACCTTCGCGGCGGCACAGTCGGCAGTCCGCCCCGGTATAACGTGCCATCGTTGGGATCCTCCTGAATGCTAAACGCGGCGGCGCTTGCGCGGCCGGCAGCCATTGTGCGGAACGGGCGTGCAATCCTGGATGCTTGCAATCTCCAGGCCGGCAGCCTGCAATGAACGAATCGCGGTCTCACGGCCAGAGCCGGGACCCTTCACGAACACTGAGACCTTGCGCATGCCGTGCTCCATCGCAGCCTTGGCGCACGCCTCGGCAGCCATCTGAGCGGCGAACGGGGTGGACTTACGTGAGCCCTTGAACCCGACAGTGCCGGCAGAACGCCACGCAATCACGTTACCCGTGGGGTCTGTGACGGTGACGATGGTGTTGTTGAACGTTGACTTGATATGAGCCTGACCCACCGCGATGTTCTTGCGTTCACTGCGGCGTACGCGGGTCTTTACGGTCTTCTTCTTGGCAGCCATACCTTACTTGCCCTTCTTCTTAGCGCCGATCTGACGCCTCGGACCCTTACGGGTACGCGCGTTGGTGTGCGTACGCTGTCCGCGAACCGGTAGGCCGCGGCGGTGACGCAAGCCGCGGTAGCAGCCGATCTCCATAAGGCGCTTGATGTTTTGGCTGACCTCGCGACGCAGATCACCCTCGACTCGCAGGTTGCGGTCGATGAACTCACGAAGACGAACGACCTCTTCCTCGGTGAGGTTGCGGACGCGCGTATCCGGATCGATCCCAGTCTCGCGAAGGATCGTCTGGCTGGTCGTAAGACCAATGCCGTAGATGTAGGTGAGGCCAATCTCAACGCGCTTCTCGCGCGGGAGGTCGACACCTGTAATACGGGCCACTCGTGCTCCCTCCTAGCCCTGGCGCTGTTTATGGCGCGGGTTCTCGCAAATCACGAGGACTCGACCGTGGCGCCGGATGATCTTGCACTTGTCACACATCTTCTTGACCGAAGGTCTGACCTTCATCGTTCTCCCTTTCGGCGTTCTTGCATCTATCTGCACGCCCAGCCGCAGGCGCGAAGTTTCTGATGGCATCGGGGCAAACACGCCTCCGGGCGTGTCCAATACCCCTCTTACAATACGACTTACTTGTAACGATAAGTGATACGGCCTCGCGTCAGGTCGTATGGCGAAAGCTCCACGACTACCCGGTCCCCGGGGAGGATGCGTATATAGTGCATACGCATCTTTCCTGAGATGTGGGCAAGAACCTTGTGGCCATTGTCGAGCTCAACGCGAAACATCGCGTTAGGAAGAGGCTCGGAGACCACGCCTTCCATCTCTATGGAGTCTTCTTTCTTCGCCACTTACTACCTGTCTCCGTCTCGGGGCTTCAAGCCGCAAATGAGTAGTATACGTATTGCACCCACTCCCGTAAAGCGGCATGTTCGCGAGTATTCCCCGGCTCCTCGGCTGATTACTCCTGCGTGAGGACAATCGGCCCGCTAGATCCGATTGCCACGGTGTGTTCGAAGTGCGCCGAGTAGGCACCGTCTACGGTCACCACGGTCCAGCCGTCATCAAGTGACCTGACGGCAGCTGATCCGGCATTGATCATGGGCTCGATAGCGAGAACCATCCCCTCTTGCAGGGTCGGACCTTTGCCCGCCGGACCAAAATTGGGTATCTGAGGCTCTTCGTGCATAGAACGTCCGATACCGTGTCCAACGTACTCACGCACAACGGAAAAGCCGGCGGCTTCGGCCACCATTTGTACAGCATTGGAAATGTCATAGAGCCGCATACCCGGCCGAGCCTTGGCAATCCCTGCTTCAAGCGAGCGGCGAGTCACATCAAGAAGTCGAGTCGCCTCATCGCTAATCGAGCCGACTGGAAATGTCATCGCCGAATCGCCGAAATACCCATCGACCACAGCACCTACATCCACGGAGAGAATGTCCCCGTCCGAGAGCACGCGCTTCACAGACGGGATGCCATGCACCACCTCACCATTAAGGGATGCGCAGATGGTGGCCGGAAAGCCATGGTAGCCCTTGAACGCAGGGACGGCGCCGCAGGACCTGATAGCCTCCTCGGCAATCTCATCGAGTTGCTGGGTGCTGATCCCGACGCGGACCGCTTCCCCAACAAGACGAAGAGCCCGAGCGGTGATCCGCCCGGCCTCTTTCATCACTTCAATTTCAGCTGAGGACTTCTTGATTATCACGAATGCTAGCCCTGAAGTATGGTCTCTATATCAGCAAACACCGCATCGACTGAACGGTTTCCATCGATGGAGTGAAGCAGCCCCATCTCCGAGTAGAACGGCACGAGCTGCGAGGTGATGGCGT
This sequence comes from Coriobacteriia bacterium, assembly GCA_030653635.1. Classification (GTDB taxonomy): domain Bacteria; phylum Actinomycetota; class Coriobacteriia; order Anaerosomatales; family JAHIQC01; genus JAHIQC01. The sequence goes on from JAURYZ010000030.1 coordinate 14,132, forward strand.
CGTAGTCGTTGAGGCGTTTGGTTGCCGCCTCCACAGTGTCATCGTCTCGCTGGTAGACCTCACCACCACAGGAGTCACACACGCCTTCGGACTTGGGCATCAGTCCCATGACGTTGTAGATGCTTCCACACGCCCTGCACTGTCGACGAGCCGTGAGTCGCTGCATGAGGATGTCTCGAGGGACCTCCATGGCCACAACCGCATCGAGCGCCTTGTCCATTGATAAAAGAGCGCTGTCAAGGGCCTCGGCCTGTGGAAGGGTCCGCGGGAAACCATCAAGCATGAATCCAGCCTCGCAGTCAGGCTGCGCAAGGCGATCCTTGACCATCGCGATGACGACTTCGTCGGGAACGAGTTGACCCGCATCCATGTAGCGCTTTGCCTCAAGGCCAAGCGGAGTACCTTCAGTCACATTTTTGCGAAAGATGTCACCGGTGGAGATGTGGGTAAGGGCGTAGTCCGCCACGATCTTGGCGGCCTGAGTTCCCTTGCCCGCGCCTGCGGCGCCCAACAGCACGATGTTCATCGGGGCCCTCTCTCTTTCCGATGTCCTACTTAAAGAAGCCGTCATAGTGACGCATCTTGAGCTGGCTCTCGATCTGGGTCATCGTCTCAAGCGCTACGCTCACGAGGATGAGGATCGAAGTACCGCCGAACTGCTCGAGAATCGTCACATCAGTAAGACGAAAAATTA
>JAURYZ010000037.1 GCA_030653635.1 Coriobacteriia bacterium
GGACTGGGCGATACGCTTGACCGGGCCATAATGATCCGAGCAGTAGTACTCGGTGATTTTGCCAATCGCGATACCAGCGGCCAGTCCGGCGACAACCGCGCCGAAGAACCACAGCTTGGACGGATCGGCCTCGATGGTCGACCAGTGCCAGAACAAGAAGAACATGGCGGCGACCTCAAGGGCGGCGGCCACATAGGTTCCCATGTTGAGCGCGTTGTGCAGGTTCGCACCCTCCTTCGCGCGGACCGCGAACAGTCCGATGATCGACATCACGATGCCGAACGCAGCGATGAGGAGCGGGGCTACGATACCGTAGCGCAGGTTGATGCCGCCGGTCGCACCCCAAAGCGAGATCGCGAGCACCATCGGTGCCAGAATCGAGCCAACGAAGCTCTCGAACAGGTCGGCGCCCATACCCGCGACGTCTCCGACGTTGTCTCCAACGTTGTCGGCGATGACGGCCGGGTTGCGAGGATCGTCCTCGGGGATACCGGCCTCGACCTTGCCGACGAGGTCTGCGCCAACGTCAGCGGCCTTGGTGTAGATGCCGCCACCGACACGCGCAAACAGCGCAATGCTCGAAGCGCCCATCGCGAAACCGTTGACGACCTCAGGCTGCGGCTTCTCACCCAGGAGAAGAAAGATTGCCCACAGCGACAGTCCACCGAGGCCGAACGACGCGACCGTGAGGCCCATCGTGAGACCGGAGCGGAAAGCAACCTGCAGCGCGCCAGCGATGCCCTTGGTGGCAGCCTGAGCGGTGCGGGTGTTGGCACGAGTGGCCACGTACATGCCGAAGTAACCGGCAGCGGCTGACAGAAGTGCACCTGTCAGAAACGCGACGGCCGTCATCGCAGGCATCGCCGGAACTATGACGATGATCACGGCGACTACTGCCGCAAAGATAACCAGGACGCGATACTCACGCATGAGAAATGCAAGAGCGCCCACTTGGACAGCCTTGGAGATCTCCTGCATCTGCTCGGTACCCGGATCCTGCTTCAGGACCCAAGTTGCGAGGTAGATGGCCACAGCGATGCCGAGAACGGCAGACGCAGGTGCCAGCCACACAATCCAATCAGCCATAAACGTGCCTCTCCTTCAACATGTAACCGTTCCAGGGGGTGGTGCTTGGGTGATTCTATGTGAAGCGGGGTGATGCGGCAACAAATTGGAAACGAATCAGAACATCCAATTCTTGGGAACGAACAAGGCATCGAACTGCTTGAGCGCAAATCGATCCGTCATACCCGATACATAGTCGGTCACGCACTGAGGGACATCTTCGGGTCGTGTCGGCCAAAACTCATCGGACAGGGACTCCGGATGCTCGAGGTAATACTCGAACAGCTGCCGAACGATCCCAAATGCTTTGGGCTCCTCGGCCTTGGCTTTGCCCGACAGATAGACGTTGTCGAACAGCCATTGGCGCAGCTCCATCATCGCATTCCATACCAGCGGCGACATCGTGATGCTGTCCGCGCCGTCGGAAGCGAACATGAGGTCTGTCACCATAGCTGAGATCCTGGCGCCATGATGATGGCCAAGGACATCCGTTGCGCTCTTGGGCAACTCGTCTTCGGTGAGCACGCCGCCGCGGATCGCATCGTCGATGTCGTGATTTATGTACGCGATCCTGTCGGCGATGGCGACTATCTGGCCCTCCAAGGTGAAAGCTCGCGTCGTGCCGGTATGATGCGCGATGCCGTCACGCACTTCAGCGGTCAGATTAAGGCCCTTGCCTTCGTACTCAAGAACGTCGACCACGCGCAAAGACTGCAGATTGTGGTGATAGTGGTCCGGCAGCTCGGGATAGCGGTCGCGAATCGCATTGAAGCAATGTGTCAGCGCTTCTTCGCCAATGTGCCCAAAGGGCGTATGGCCCAAATCGTGACCTAGTGCGATGGCCTCGGTGAGATCCTCGTTGAGACGCAGCGCGCGGGCGATCGAGCGGGCGATCTGTGCGACCTCGAGCGTATGTGTAAGGCGAGTTCGATAATGGTCGCCCTCGGGCGCGAGGAAGACCTGCGTCTTGTGCGAGAGACGACGAAACGCCTTGCAGTGAATGATCCGATCGCGATCGCGCTGAAACTCCGTGCGGTAGGCATCCAAAGGCAGCGGCTTGGCACGACCGTTCGTGGCGTCCGCGAACGCGGCTCGCTCCGAGAGGCGAAGGTGCTCCTCGGCCTCATATTGTTCCCGGGTGATGATGCTCATCGCGAAAGGTGCCTCTTCATTAGTGTCTTGTCGCCCACCATACAAGCAGGATCGCATAGCCCAGTACGCCGAAGATGGCTCCGGTGATCCATGCCTTGCGCCAGCCCATGCTTCGAGCCAACCATACGCCGACCAAGGACATCGGCATCGACAGCTGCAGAGCCACCAAGGCCCCGCCGATTGCTCCGGTCATAGCCTCAGTGGCGCTTGAGCCCGTGTACAGGCTGTAGGCCGTCTCGCACACCAACACAATGCCAAAACCGGCTGCGATCGCTGACGCCCAATCGGCCCACAGGGGTCGTGCCATGCGGGAATGCCCCCCGATAAGAGGTGATCGTGGTGCTTGGAAGAGCTTGGTCCTCCCCATGCACGCCCCCGCGCATCGCGTGGGGCGCCCCGGTTGCCCGAAAGCGCCCCACTCGCGATTATCTGTTGTCGGACTTGACTGCGGACTCAGAGAGCTTGGCTTGCGCCGCTGCGAGGCGTGCCAGCGGTATTCGGTACGGCGAGCAGGACACGTAGTCCAAGCCGATACCGTAGAACACCTTCACGGACTCGGGGTCTCCCCCGTGCTCACCGCATACACCCAACTTGATCTTGGGGTTGGCAGTACGCCCGCCTTTGCAACCGAGTTCGACCATCTTGGCGACACCCTCATCGACAGTCTCGAATGGGTTGCGCATCATCACCTTGCGCTCAAGGTACCGAGGCAGGAACTTGGACTCGATGTCGTCACGCGAGAAACCGAACGTGGTCTGAGTAAGGTCGTTGGTGCCAAATGAGAAGAAATCGGCGACCTCACCGATCTTGTCGGCCATGATCGCCGCGCGCGGCAACTCGATCATCGTACCGATTGGAATGTCGATCTGGATGCCGCACTCAGCCTTGACTACGGCCAGGACAGACTCGCTTTCGGCCCTGAGTATCTCAAGCTCGGCCTTAAGGGACACAAGCGGGATCATAATCTCCGGACGCGGATCCTTGCCGGCCTACTTGAGCTCGCAAGCGGCGAGCGTGATCGCACGAACCTGCATCGCGTAGAGCTCAGGATGCATGATGCCAAGGCGGCAACCACGCAAACCAAGCATCGGGTTCATCTCAGCCATTGCGTCGATCTGCGCAAGGAGGCGACGCTTGGGAGCAAGCACCTCGGCAGATACGCCTGCACACTCGGCACGGACAATTTCGATTTCGAGCTCGCGAGGCGAGTCGAGGAATTCGTGCAGCGGCGGGTCAAGCAGGCGCACGGTGACGGGCAGGCCGTCCATCGCCTCAAAGATCCCGAGGTAATCGCCGACCTGGGCCTCGAGCAACTCATTGAGGGCGGCTTTGCGAGCCGACTCGTCATCAGCGAGCACAAAGCGCTGGATGATGTCTTTGCGCTCGCCTAGGAACATGTGCTCCGTGCGGCAAAGGCCGATGCCGGCAGCGCCGAACTTGCGCCCGAGCGCGGCATCATCGGGGGTGTCGGCGTTGGCACGTACGCCCATCGTGCGAAACTCGTCGGCCCAAGACAGGATCGTGTCGAAGTCGCCGGAGACTTCGGGCTCAACCAGATCGACGGCCCCGAGAACGACGATACCAGTGGTGCCGTCGATCGAGATGATGTCTCCCTCGTGCAGCTCGACAGTCGAGCCTTCGATACGAGCTACCTTGGCAGCCGCGTCAATACGAAGCTTCTCAGCGCCGCAGACGCAGGGCTTGCCCATGCCGCGAGCCACAACGGCCGCGTGGCTCGTCTTGCCGCCGTGCGAGGTGAGAATGCCCTGGGCGGCTACCATGCCGTGCAGGTCGTCAGGAGTGGTCTCCCAGCGCACGAGTATGGTCTTACGGCCCTCTAGGGCGGCTGCCTCGGCGTCATCGGCCGAGAAGACGACCTCGCCGACTGCTGCACCGGGGGAAGCGTTTAAGCCCTTGGCGACCACGTCGTAGGTCGCGGTGACGTCGAACTGCGGGTGCAGCAGCTGATCGAGCTGCGCGGGATCGATGCGCAGCACGGCCTCTTCGCGTTCGATCATGCCCTCGGCCACCATATCGACCGCGATCTTGAGCGCCGCGCGAGCGGTACGCTTGCCGACGCGAGTCTGCAGCATCCACAGCTTGCCCTGCTCGATGGTGAACTCGATGTCGCACATGTCGCGATAGGCCTGCTCGAGGGTCTCAAAGACCTCGTAGAGCTCCTTGCCGGCCTCGGGCAGCACGGAAGCCAGATCCGCGAGCTGCTCGGTGACTCGAATGCCTGCCACGACGTCCTCGCCTTGTGCGTTTGTGAGAAAGTCACCGTAGTACTCGTTCGTGCCGTCGGCGGGGTTGCGCGTGAACGCGACGCCCGTGGCTGAGCCTTCGCCCTTGTTGCCAAAGACCATCGACTGCACATTGACGGCGGTTCCCAAGTCGTCCGGGATCTTTTCCATCTTGCGGTAGTCGATCGCGCGGCGATTGTTCCATGACTTGAACACGGCCTCGATGGCCAAACGCAGCTGCTGAGCGGCCTCTTGCGGGAACACGACTTTGCCGTCCACAGCGAGCTCGGGATACTCAGAAGCTGGGATGTGCTCGGCCACGAGAGCCTTGAACTCCCCTACGAGTTCGCGCATGTCGGCGGCCGAAAGCTCAGTGTCGTCCTTGACGTTACGGTCAAGCTTCATCTTGGTGATGGCGTTTTCGAACAGGTCTCCCTCTGCGTCTAGGACGACCTTGGAGAACATCTGGATGAAACGGCGGTAACTGTCCCAGGCGAAACGCTCGTTGTCGGTCTGAGCGATGAGACCCAGGATTGTCACGTCGTTCAAGCCCAGGTTCAGGACTGTGTCCATCATCCCGGGCATGGAGAACGGGGATCCGGAGCGCACCGAGACCAGAAGCGGATCGTTAGGATCGCCAAGCGTCTTGCCCATCTTGTCTTCGAGCTCGGCGATATATGTCGCCATCTCCTCGGCAAGTCCTGCGGGGAAACCGGGAGGCGTGGAGTTGTAGTACTCCATACACGCCTGACAACTGATCGTGAATCCCGGAGGCACAGGAAGGCCCATGTTGGCCATCTCCGCCAAGTTGGCGCCCTTGCCGCCAAGGATGAACTTCATATCCTTGTTGCCCTCGGTGCGCCCTCCACCGAAAGCGTACACGCGCTTAACGTCAGACAACTCCATCTCCCTCACTCGTCCGGGGCCGGTGACACGCATTCTAGCGCACAGCCCGCAGCTGCGGGTGCGCGAAACAGACTCAATCTCGGATGTTGAGCCCGCCGTGCACATGCCGGATGATCTCCTGGGCCGCCTCTTCGACTGCTCGCCCTCCGGTGTTGACCACTAGACATCCGATTCGACGCATGAGAGCGCGAGCCTCTTCCAAGTCGGTTTCGATGGCCTCGCGCTCGGCATAGCCGTGAACGTATCCGCCCAGCTCCTTCATGCGCTCGGTGCGGATCTCATGCAATATCTCCGCGTTGGTGACAAGCCCGAACACCTTGCGCGGATCGAGCTCGAACAGCTCGGTCGGGGGCGACAGCTCAGGCGCCAAAGGCAGGTTGGCCACACGCCATCCCTTGAACGCCAAATACATGGCAAGAGGCGTCTTACTGGAGCGCGAGACGCCGATGAGAACGATATCGGCGTCCTTGAAACCTTCGATGTTGCGGCCGTCATCGTGCTTGACGGCGAACTCCATGGCCTCGATGCGATCGAAGTACTCTTTGTCGGTTCGCCTCATGGCTCCGGCCTCGCCAGCGGGCAGGTATCCGGTTACCGAAGAAAGCATCTCGACGGCCGGGCTCAGCAGGTCGACTCCGTGGATGCCGCCCAGACAAAGACGCTCCATCTCTGCGCACAGCTCGCGGTTCACGAGCGTGTAAAAGAACAGGCAGTAGCGTCCGCAGTGTGAACTCACCATCTCGCGTAGCTGCTCGGGCGTCGTGATCTTGGGAAGTCGTTCAATACGGAACTTATCCGGCTCGAACTGCGCCTCCGCGGCGCGAGCCACCAGATCAGCTGTCTCGCCCAGTGAGTCTGAGATGACATGTATGGAGATCGGGGCGTCTTGGCTCATCTATCACTCCGAGATCTTGGACAGGTCTGCGAAACGCTCGAACAGGGCTACAAAGCGGTTCAGTAGTCTCAGACGATTCGTACGCAGCTGATCTTCCTTGTCCATGACCAGGACTCCGTCGAAGAACGCATCGATCGGTCCACGGAGCGAGGCTAGAACACCGACCGCCGAGGAGTACTCAGCTACCGCGAACGACTCGGCGCTGGCTTGCTCGGCCGCTGAAAGGGCGTCGGCCAAAGCGGCTTCGGCGTCACCCATGAGCGTAGGATCGCTCTCGGTTCCAAGCGAGAAGTCCGCGAGGTTCTTGGCGCGGGTGAACGCCGAAGACAAATCGGCGAACAGCGCCGGGTCGTGGTCGCGAGCGCCCTGCAACGCGAGCCCGCGAGCCAAAACGTCGGCCGGAGCGAAACGATCGGTCGATAGCGCGAGAAGCGCTTCGACGGTGTCATATGCCAGTCCACGATCCTTGAGCATGACCGCGAGCCTCGTGCGAAGGAACGTACCTACCTGCGCACCGATGGTGTTGCGATCCGCACTAAGAACCGCATCTGGGTAGGTCTCTAGCGCGGCGGCGATTACCTCGGCCATGTCATCGAGCGCAAGCTTGCCGTCAAGGATCATGGACAGCACGCCGATGGCTCCTCGGCGAAGCGCGTAGGGGTCGGCAGAACCCGTGGGACCTTGCCCGATCGCAAAGATCCCGACCATAGTGTCGAGCTTGTCAGCTGCAGACACGAGCATCCCTGCGAGTGTCGAGGGCAGCTCGTCGCCTGCGAAACGAGGACGGTAATGCTCAACGATCGCGGTCGCGACCTGTTCTGTCTCCCCTTGCGCAAGCGCGTAATAGCGACCCATCACTCCTTGTAGTGCAGGGAACTCGACGACCACGTGACTGACGAGGTCAGCCTTGGCCAAGCGTGCGGCGCGAGTCGCCTCGGCGGTCACTCCGGCATCGGCTCCGGCAAGTGTGGCGAGCCTTGCTACGAGGGCCTCGATGCGGCGCACCTTGTCGCCACTGGTGCCGAGCTTCTCATGGAAGGTGATGGTGTCCAACGAGGCGACCCAGTCCTCCATGTTTTGCGCCAAATCTTCGCTGTAGAAGTAGTTCGCGTCGGCAAGACGCGCGCGGATGACGCGCTCGTGTCCGGCGACGATAGCCTCGCTACGTGCCGGATCTCCGTTGTGTGCCACGATAAAGCCGTTGGACAGTCGTCCGTCGGCCGACTCGACCGGGAAATAGCGCTGGTGTTTGGTCATCGCGGTTTCGATGACCTCACGCGGGACCTCAAGGAACGATTCATCGAAGTGCCCCATCGCGACCGTTGGCCACTCAACAAGGTTAACGACCTCGGCAAAGGTCTTCTGGGGCACGACAGCCGTCACGCCGCGCTGCTGCTCGAGGGCCTCAATGCCCTCGCGGACGATTCGGGCGCGCTCGGCCGCGTCATACACAAACATCCCTACGCGCGCCGCCGAATCGTAGGAGTCCGCCGAAGCGACAGGAATGGTGCGCTCCAAAGCCAAGAAGCGATGCCCCTGGGTGTGGCGATCGGCCGTGAGCCCTGCAAACTGCACGGGTATGACCTTATCGCCGAAGAGTGCGAGCAGCCAGCGCACCGGTCGGATGAAACGCGCCGTGCCACTTCCCCATCGCTGGGACTTGGGCCACGAAAGTGCGCCAGCCAGACCGCCAAGAAGCTCCGGCAGAACGGCGGCTGCTGGATTCCCCAACTGCTCGACAATCGCGAACATGTACTCGTTGCCGCTGTCGTCGGTCTCGCGGATTAGGTCCGCTACGGAGACGCCCTTGCCGCGCGCAAAGCCCTCGGCAGCCTTGGTCGCGTTGCCATCGGCGTCGAATGCCGCCTTGGCGGCAGGTCCCTTGGACCGCACGATGCGGTCTTGCTGCGACTCGGCCAGACCACTCACGCGCAAAACGAGGCGGCGCGGTCCTCCAAAAGTCTCAAGATCCGCATAGCCGAGGCGAGCCTCATCGAAGGCCTTTTCGGCTAGGGTACGCAACTGGACGGTGGCTTCGTACAGAGGCGCTGACGGAATCTCCTCGACTCCGATCTCAAAGAGCAGGTCGCGGCTCATGAGGCATCACCGCCTTTCGTGTCTGTCGTTTCGGCAGCCACATCGGCTCCCAACTCGCCACGCACCTGCGCGACGTACGCTTCGCAACAGGCCTTAGCCAAGGTGCGGACGCGAAGAATGAAGCTCACGCGCTCGGTCACCGAAATGGC